>DGBL01000135.1:1069-5005 GCA_002384315.1 Micrococcaceae bacterium UBA4005
GGTGTGCGGATCTGCCACAACGGCGGTATCGGCGAGTCCCGGGACCTGGTGGACCTCACCGGACGTGACGTGCTGGTGGAAATCGACCTAGCAGCTGGCGCCAGTTGCGCCACCATCTGGACCAACGATCTCACGCACGAATACGTGCATGAGAATTCCGCGTACTCAAGCTGACCGGAGGAACCCCGTGAGCGCATCACCCAGCACGCTCATCGCCCAGGACAAGGCCGCGACCCTCATTGAGGCTCTGCCCTGGATCCAGCGCTTCGCTGGAACCACCATGGTGATCAAATATGGTGGGAACGCCATGATCAACGAGGCGCTGCGGCGCGCGTTCGCCGAGGACATCGTCTTTCTGCACCACGTCGGGATCCGTCCGGTCGTGGTCCACGGCGGCGGACCGCAGATCAACCGGATGCTCGAACGTCTCGGCATCGAATCCGAGTTCAAGGGCGGGCTGCGGGTGACAACTCCGGAGACCATGGACGTGGTCCGGATGGTGTTGACCGGGCAGGTTGGCAGGGAACTGGTTGGACTCATCAACTCTCATGGACCCTACGCGGTGGGCTTGTCCGGGGAGGACGGCGGGCTGCTGCGGGCCCAGCGCACCGGCACCGTGGTGGACGGGGAAGAGATTGACCTAGGGTTGGTCGGCGAGGTGGTCGGCGTGAATCCTGGGGCCATCCTGGACATCCTCGAAGCTGGCCGGATCCCGGTCATCTCGACGGTTGCCCCTGAAATCGACGCCGAGGGTACCCTGCTGAATCGGGTACTGAACGTGAACGCGGATACCGCAGCCGCAGCATTGGCTGAGGCGCTCGGCGCCTCCAAGCTGGTGATCCTTACGGATGTCGAAGGGCTCTACGCGAACTGGCCGGAGCGCGACTCGCTCATCTCCTCCGTGACCGTGCGCCAACTGCGGGAGCTGCTGCCGTCGCTGGAGTCCGGAATGATCCCCAAGATGACCGCTTGCCTGCAGGCGGTCGACGGCGGGGTGGAGCGCGCGCATATCGTCGACGGGCGGCTGGCGCACTCGATGCTCCTGGAAATCTTCACCGCCGCAGGCATAGGCACCCAGGTGGTTCCCGACGACGACGGCCCGGCCGGCCCCTACGAAGGATCGAACGCATGAGCGCGAACATTGAACAGCAATCCACCCCGCTGGATGAGCTCACCGACGCAGGTGTCTCCGGAGCCCACTGGCTCGCCCGCTATAACTCGTCCCTGCTGGGAGTCTTCGGAACGCCCCAGCGTGCTCTCGTGCGCGGCAGCGGATGCCAGGTGTGGGATGCGGACGGCAAGGAATACCTCGACCTGCTCGGGGGTATCGCGGTGAATGTCCTGGGCCATGCCCACCCTTTCGTCACCGCCGTCGTATCCAGCCAGCTTGCCACCCTTGGACACGTGTCGAACTTCTTCACCAGCCCCACCCAGGTTTCGCTGGCGGAAAAACTGCTTGAGCTCGCGCAGGCGCCGTCAGGGTCCCGGGTCTTCTTCACGAACTCCGGCACCGAAGCCGTCGAGGCAGCCTTCAAGCTGGCCCGCCGCAACAGCACGCCGCAGCGGACACGCATCCTCGCCCTCGATGGCGCCTTCCACGGCCGCACGATGGGCGCTCTCGCACTCACCGCCAAGACTGCCTACCGGGAACCCTTCGAACCGCTGCCCGGCGGAGTCGAGCACCTACCGTTTGGCGATATTGCCGCGCTGCGCGCCGCGCTCGATGACACAGTGGCCGCCCTGGTCCTGGAACCCGTCCAGGGCGAGGCCGGAGTGCGGCCGCTGCCTGCCGGATACCTGCAGGAGGCGCGCGAACTCACGCGGCGCCACGGGGCCTTGCTGATTCTCGACGAAGTCCAGTCCGGCGTCGGTCGCACCGGGGCCTGGTTCGCCCACCAGTTGGTCGGCGGGGATGTCCGGCCCGATGCCATGACGCTCGCGAAAGGCCTCGGCGGGGGCTTCCCGATCGGCGCCCTCGTGACTTTCGGCGAGCAGGTTTCGGCGCTGCTGGGACCCGGCCAGCATGGGAGCACCTTCGGGGGCAACCCGGTCGCGGCCGCCGCTGGCCTGGCCACGCTCCACACCCTCGAAACCACCGGGGTGCTCAATAATGTGCGCCGGGTCGGAGCCTTGCTGCGCGCAGGATTGGCCGCGCTGCCCGAGGTCGCGGAAGTCCGCGGTGAGGGATTGCTGATCGGCATCGACCTCGCCGGGGACTACGCGGCCGCCGCCGTGCAGGTGGCACTGGATGCCGGATTCATCATCAACAGCACCGGACCTGCGACGCTCCGGCTGGCACCGCCACTGATCCTAACCGAGGACCAAGCGGGGTCCTTCTTACGCGCACTGCCCGCCATTGTTCGCCACGCCCAAGGAGCCACCCCGTGACCCAGCAGCCAGCAGTCCGGCATTTTCTCGTCGATACCGACCTCACCCCGGAGGAACAGTCCGAGGTGCTCGATCTTGCCTCCGATTTGAAACGGGAACCCTATTCCCAGTCGACCTATGCCGCTACGGGTGCAGCACGCCAGACGGTTGCGGTGATCTTCGACAAAACATCCACCCGGACGCGAGTCTCCTTCGCCACCGGAATCGCAGACCTGGGCGGGGTGCCGCTGATTATCGGGGCAGGAGATTCACAACTTGGACACAAGGAAACCATCAGCGACACTGCGCGGGTCCTCGAACGTATGGTCTCCACCGTTGTGTGGCGTACGTACGCGCAGTCCGGGCTTGAGGAGATGGCGGCGGCTTCCGCGGTGCCGGTNNGCGGCGAACAACATGGCGAACTCCTATCTGCTGGCTGGCGCCACCGCGGGCATGCACGTGCGCATCTGCGGGCCGGAGGGCTACCTGCCAGCGAGCCGCGTGGTTGCTGCGGCGCAGCGACGGGCGGCAGAGACAGGGGGCTCGATCCTGGTGACAACGGACACAGCCCAGGCTCTCGCCGGGGCCGATGTGGTCGCCACTGACACGTGGGTATCCATGGGACAGGAAGACGAAAAGAACGCCCGGATGGCACTGTTTCGCCCCTACGCGGTCGACGCCGAGGCGATGAAGCTCACGGCACCCGACGCCGTCGTCCTTCACTGCCTGCCCGCCTACCGTGGCTATGAAATTTCCGCCGAGGTGCTGGAGGGACCCCAATCGGTTGTGTGGGATGAGGCCGAAAACCGCCTCCACGCACAGAAGGCCCTCATGGCCTGGCTGATGGACCGCTCGGGCCTGGCTAGCCTGAATCCTGCGCCGGAGAGCGGCAGGCGGTGAGTGCCACCCGGAAGATCAGCCGCCCGACGACCAAGATCGCGCGGCAAGCCCAGATCAGCGCCCTGCTCACCGGCGGGTCGGTCCGTTCACAGGCTGAACTCGCCGCACTGCTGGATGCCCATGGTGTCACTGTGACGCAGGCAACCCTCTCCCGTGACCTCGTTGAACTCGGCGCGGTGCGTGTGCGCGGAGCCAGCGGCGGGCTGGTCTATGCCATCCCTGCCGAAGGCGGCGGGCGGGCACCCCAGAGCGGGCTGAACCAGGAGATCCTGGATGCGCGGCTGGCCAAGTTATGCGCGGAACTGTTGGTCACCGCCGAAGCCTCTGCGAACCTCGTGGTGCTGCGGACCCCGCCCGGAGCAGCGAATTTCTTGGCGCTGGCGATTGACCATTCGGTAATGCCCTCGATTCTTGGCAGTATTGCTGGAGACGACACCGTCATGCTGGTGACCCGGGACCCGGACGGCGGGGCGAAGGTAGCGTCCCGCTTCCTCGCATTCGCCCAGGACCCGGGAGCCAGCGCGGACCTTGGGAACACCAACCTGACCCACCTAGCGGACCACCGGTCCGCACCCCACCAGAAGGAGCACACCCCGTGACCGAACGCATCATCCTTGCCTACTCCGGCGGACTCGACACCTCGGTAGCCATCGGCTGGATAGCCGAGGC
>DGBL01000225.1 GCA_002384315.1 Micrococcaceae bacterium UBA4005
GACGGCGTCCTGGGCGAGAAGCCCAACCAGATCGACCGGCAGCGCCCCGAGGTCGAGGTCACCGCGGCCCAACTCCTGGATGTTCCCTCAGCAGATGGAGGCGTCAGCGAAGCTGGCCTGCGCGCAAACCTTTACGTAGCCGTGGCTTATGTGGCCGTCTGGCTCTCCGGCAACGGAGCAGTCGCCATCCACAATCTCATGGAGGACGCCGCCACGGCAGAAATTTCTCGGTCGCAGGTATGGCAGCAGATCCGCAACGCAGTCGTCCTGACTGACACCGGGAACACCGTCACTGTTGACCTGGTGAATCAGATCCTGGCCGAGGAAACCGAAAGACTCCGCGGCGAGGTCGGCGAGGAAGCTTTCCACCGCTACTACGAGCCTGCAAGCCGGCTCATCTCGGACATCTGCATCTCGGAGGAGTACACCGACTTCCTCACCCTGCCAGCCTATGAACTGGTGAACTAGCACGTGCCAGAGCAGGGAGCAGTCCACCGCTATACGGTGAACTGCTCCCTGCTCTTCCGTGAGCTTCCGCTGCTGGAGCGCCCCGCTGCGGCCCGCGCGGCGGGCTTCGAGGCTGTGGAGTTCTGGTGGCCTTTCCCGGACGCGGCCCCGAGCGCGAAGCAAGTGGCCGATTTCGAGCACGCCATCATGGACGCCGGTGTTCAGCTCACCGCGCTTAATTTCTTCGCCGGAGAGCTTCCGGGGCCGGATCGGGGTGTCCTATCCTGGCCCACGCGTTCGCGGGAATTCCTCGAGAACCTTCCGGTAGTTGCAGGCATCGGCGAACGGCTGGGCTGCCTACTGTTCAATGCCCTCTACGGAAACCATCTCGACGGTTTGGCTCCGGGCGTCCAGGACGCCCTTGCGATCGAGAACCTGGTACTGGCTGCCGAAGCCGTCGCCCCGTTTGGCGGGACGGTCCTGGTGGAACCACTCAGCGGTGTGCCCTCCTACCCGCTCAGGACCGCCGACGACGGCCTGCGCGTGGTGGAACAGGTCCGATCCGCCGGCGCAACGAATATCGCGCTCCTGGCAGATTTTTATCATCTCGCCGTGAACGGAGAGGACGTCGACGCACTGATCGCCGCGCACTCACCAAACTTCGGCCATATCCAGATTGCCGACGCACCGGGGCGCGGCATGCCCGGCTCCGGGACGCTTCCACTGCGGCGCTGGATCGCACAGAGCTACGCGCAGGGATACCGCGGAACAGTCGGCCTCGAGTACATGGCCGAGCTGGATCCGTTTAGCTGGCTGAAGCGCCCGAGCTGAATTTCAGCTCGGGCGCAACCGTTGGTTTCAGCGGAGCAGTTCGGCAGCTATCAGCGCTCCAGTCTGCCTCGTCAGTGCGGCTGCTTCGTCCATGCACAGCGCCGGGTCATGCTCCAGGTCGGCGAGCGCGAAGACCCGATCCAAGCCCGCCTGCCCGAGTTCGCGCTCGGTGAGTAGGGACCTTCCACAAACCGCCCACACCGGAATCCCCGCCTCTCGTGCGGCCGAGGCCACCCCCAGCGGAGCTTTGCCTTCCAGGCTCTGGCCGTCCAGGCTCCCCTCGCCGGTCACCACCAGGCTGGCACCCCTGAGTTTGGCTCGCAGCTCAGTCAGATCCAGGACGACGTCGATCCCGGGACGGCGTTCGGCCCCCAGCACAGCGAGCGCAGCGTACCCCACCCCTCCGGCCGCACCGGACCCCGGGGAGGTTGCGGCGTCGGGCGCCTGAGCCTCACGCCCGAGGATGTCAGCCAAGCGGGTCAGCGCGGACTCGAGCTCAGCGACATCCTGCGCCGAGGCGCCCTTCTGCGGGCCGAAGACCGCGGCGGCC
Organism: Micrococcaceae bacterium UBA4005; assembly: GCA_002384315.1. GTDB lineage: Bacteria > Actinomycetota > Actinomycetes > Actinomycetales > Micrococcaceae > Arthrobacter_D. The sequence goes on from DGBL01000225.1 coordinate 1,829, forward strand.
CCACGCTCGCCGAGAAGTGGGTTACCGACATCGCTGGCCAGGACGAAGCGGGCCTGCGCCACCCGCGGGTCCAGTCCGGAAAGGTCGACGCGTGCCAGCCGGTTAAGGTGGACTCCGCCGTCGGGCAGGGTGCGTTCATCAGCGTCCAGGAACCGCACGCCCAGCGCCGCGAGCAGTCCCGCGCCGCCGTCAGTGCTGGCACTTCCGCCGATGCCGAGAACTATGTCGCGGCAGCCGTTGCCCAGCGCGGCGCGGATCAACTCGCCGGTTCCGCGGCTTGTGGCTGCGCGCGCTTTGGGAACTCCTGCTGGCAGGACAGCCAGCCCCGAGGCGAGCGCCATCTCAATGACAGCCCGGCGTCCGCGTATGCCAAAGGATGCCGCCAGCGGTTGCCCGGTCGGGCCGGTGACTGCCACCGTGAGTTCCTGGTATCCAGCACCCAAGGCAGCGTCAAGGGTGCCCTCGCCACCGTCGGCTACGGGCACGCAGACGACGTCAATTCCACCGCCCATCGAGGTAAGGCCTGCCGCGAGGTGGCGGGCAACCTCGGGCGCCGACAGGGAGCCCTTGAACTTGTCCGGCGCGACAACTATCCGCAACAGATACACCTTCCAGGAGGGGGAATAACGAGGTCAACACTAGCTTCGCATCGACCACCCCCTGCACGGAGAGCGCTCCTGCCAAAACGATTCGCGCACGTACCTCTCTTAGCTCGACGATCTGGTAATCTCTGAATAAAAATTGTTTATTTTTCCCCTAGCCACCCTCATAGACTGCCGGAGCGGGACCAATGACGAACAACAGCAGGCTGGCCCCCGAGGACTCGTTCCCGGATGAGTTGCATTCCCTGGGTGATGAGGCCGTCGAGGTACTCAATAGCAAGGTCCATCGCCAACTCGACGCCGAGTACGTCGATAGCGGCGAACCGCACCCTGAAACCGAATTTCGCCTGGATGAGCTGACTGAGGAACTCGATCGTCGGGATGACGACGCCGCGTCAGGACTCGTGAACCAGGTTCGCAGGCTGGCGACCGGGAATCCGCAATAGCGGAATCGTTGTACCGACCAACGGACCGATGAATACCGCAAACGCGACGGTTCCCACCCCAACCGAACCCCCCAGCACCCAGCCGACGGCGAGCACTGCGCCTTCAATGGACGCCCGAACAGCCCACAGCGGCCACCCGTAGCGGCGGTGGATGCCGGTCATGAGTCCATCGCGCGGACCCGGACCCATACGTGCGCCAATGTACAGTCCGGTGGCTACCGCCAAAAGCAGGAGGCCCGCAGCGAAAACCAACACCTGCGCCCACAGTTGCGTCTACGGCGCCCTCGCCGACCGAATCGCGCTGCTCCTCCTCGACGGGCGGGTACCTCCGGAAGCCAGGCTTCCGTCCGAACGGGAACTTGCGGCGCAGCTTGGCCTCAGCCGCACGACCGTAGCGGCGGCCTACGCCCAATTACGCACCCGGGGCTATCTCCGCAGCGTCCGCGGATCCGGCAGTATGACCAATCTGCCACAGGAGTCCGTCTCCCCGCATGCGAGTACTGGCGCCACACAGCTTGATTTCAGCAAAGCGGCCCTTCCCGCAGCTTGCAGGCCTCGCAGAGGTGGCGATCCTGGCTGCCGGAGAACTGCCAGCTCACCTTGGGCTGGCGGGGTATGACTCGATTGGACTCCCGCGACTCCGCGAAGCC
>DGBL01000077.1 GCA_002384315.1 Micrococcaceae bacterium UBA4005
GAGCGGAACATGGACGCGATCATCGCCGACGACCTGCAGTAGTTACTGCGGGCCCGCTACGGACGGGCGCCGCGCACGGGCCGGACTCCCTATCGGGGTCCGGCCCATGCGTCGTCATGTGGGTGGAGAAACCGGACGACGACAACGACAACGCCCGCCCCCTCGCCCGGGGCCCGCATCGGCGGGGTGCGCGGAACCGGTGCAGGTGGGCTGATCAGCCGGGGGCACTGGAGGCAAAGGGATCCGCGCGGGAAGGCCCAACTGGCCTGCCTTGCCCGTCAAACAGCTTCCTGCGGCCCCGGCGCCGCGGCGCCGTCAGACCGTGATCAGCTCCCGGGCTTCTCCCCGGCCACCATCAGCCCCGATCGCCGCGTCTGCCGGCGGGCTCGGGGGCTCGGTGTGGCGATCGATGGTGGTCCGCAGCGGCTTGAGTCGGTCGATGACGACCACGACGAGCAGCGAGATCGCTCCCCAGATGGCGAAGGTCAGCAGGTGCCCTCGGAATCCGCCGTGCCTGGCAGAAGAAGCACCTCTCTCGTCGGCGCTAGAGACAGTTCTCCGAGAACTGAGTAAACGGCCCTGCGACTCCCAATGCAATACTCTTCGCGGTAGCAGCTTCTTCTTTGGAATGCCGACACATCGTGCAAGACCTCGAGTCTGCGCTGATGTCGTCAGTGAACCGCCTGGTCACAGAGTTTGCATACGAGCCCCCAGCGGGCAAAACGGGAATCGTTCGGCCGTACTCTCGCTGGGCTTGACGACGTTCATCCCATATCGCGTCATGCGCCGTGGCTGCCGAGCCGTGGTGCGGGGCAGTCATGGCCGAAGTGTGCGCCCACGGGATCAGGCTATTCTGCAGCCCGCTCCCCACTCGGGCCGATGTCGCGTCGCTGTCACTGCAGATCAACACCCCCCAAGGCTTCGCAATCTGCCCGCGACAGTACGATCCACTGCAATTAACCGTGAGGTTCTCGAAATCCTCGTTCGCGACGCAAGAATAACGATAGCAATCATAGTATCCCCCAGCGTATCTGTAGTCATCCCACAGGAACGACATGAGAGCGCGGCTGTTTTGAACAGTTATCCGCGTCATCATTGCGAATGCCAAGATTGTCGTGGGCCGCCAAATCGGGGCCACCTCGACCTCGACCGCGTTAACGACCGTCAGAAAACCCGGGCGCCCACTCTCTAACCAAGGTCGGTCATGTGCAGAAACCGAGTCAGTTGAAAAAAAGCGCAGCCTCGACCCACTTGATACTGCAGATTTCATCGCCGCCATTATCGCGTCAACTCTGTCCCCTAGGTGCTGCGCCACTTCGTTCGCATGCTCTGAACGCCAGGGACTCTGTGGGTTCTCCGATTGCTCGACTTCTATAGAATGGGCCATCTCACGTCTGATCGTTTCATCGCAGGCAAAATTCTCGAGTTCGCCAATCCATCGATAGTCTGCATTTTGTTCTAGCTCGTTCCCCAGCTCTCTTCGTTGGTTGTGGCTAACTCTACGAACTCCAGGCAGTGACAACCCCTCGCCCACAGGTTCGTTCGATATCATGTCTCTCAATTGATCAACATCACGGTCTGCCCCGCCGCCCTGGAAACCTCCCCCCTGCTGCAAAACCAGACCGGCAGAGGCCAAGACTCCCCACTCTTAGGGCACCCAGACCTCTTTGACCTTTCCGCCATACTCACCAAAAAACCGGGAGACCCCACCGATGTGATCATTGTCCCCATGCGTGAGCACTAGAACGTGGGGCTGAAATTCTGCTGCCCGTCGTGCTGCGTTACCGGCTTTCAAGCCGAGATCGATTACGGCACGAAAGGTAAACTCGCGCGCGCGTTGATTGTGCGGGAAGGCTAACCCTCTTCCCGTGGACAACCAAAGGTGGCTCTCTCCCCCCGAAGATCTCACCCCACCCTCTCCAGGTCCACCAATGCTAAATAGAGTGCTCATGTCCCCTCACCGAGATATTCGACGATCGGCCCGGGCTTCGAACCAGAAATAAAGAGTGCTATCAAGCTCCGGATCAGCGAGGTAGCATAGCGGCCCAAGAACCGAGGGCGCGTGCGCATTCAGCTCCGTCGCTGTTAGAGCATGGCGCTGTGTTCACCTTGATCATGACTTAACCCTAATAGGGACTGCGGTGGCTGCATTACGACAGAATCGGCATGCTCGCATGCGAACCAGATCGCCCCGTCGGCTGAGAGCGCAACCTGGGACTGCTCAAGCTTTGACGATTTCCTCATCGAATGGTCCCCGTCTTGACCAGCCCTTCAACAAGCGAACCATGGCAGCCGCTTTGTTCACCGGTCCACTGTTCGTCTCGCACGCGCAACGCTTTTGTGCCAGCGCGGCCCGCCCAGCTAAGCGTTTCCCGACAGTGTATCGACCCCATTCCCGGCCCTCGGCCCCGGAACGGATGCTCAAGCCGAGCATCATTGCCTAGAGCCGTGCCTGGACTGTCGAGAGCATCGACCAAACTGTGCGGGGTGGTTCGGAAGCCATTGCCTCACGTTACGACCTGTAAGGGCGTCGCAACGCTTCGTTGAGCAAGCTTCCTCGCCTGGCGGTCCGCATTTGATGGTTTCCCCGGTTAAGAAGCCTCCGCTTTAACTACCCGGCGCGGGTCGACGCCGCGAACGCCGTTAGCTAACGGGGAACTGAAGAACTTTGTTGAAAGGCGCGATCCCGTACTCGTGCCCACTCTCGATCGGCATGCCGTCTAGGTCGGCCGGAAAGTGGTCGATTCTGAGCGGAAAACCGGCGCGATCAGTCCCCGACAAACTAAATGCTGTGGCCACTATCGTCCCAGCGGAAGCCGAGGACACGGTACTGAAGTAGAGCAAATGATCGCCACTGGGGGGGCATCGCATGTCAATCGTTAGCCTGCTACCCGCAACCGATGTCTGATCTAGTCGGCATTCACCGAAATCCCGGACAGTAGAGGTGAAGACCTGAGTTGGGTCGAGATCGAACTCAAGCCGGATTTGCCCCAACCCGTTTCCGGCGTCACTCCCGATGATCGAGATCCTGTACTCGACCTCCTCGCCCTCGCTTATAACTCCGTCTGGCAGGTCGTCTTCCGCTTGGCCGCCCCCACGACCGACCATCTCAAGAAATAACGCCAAGTCGGCTGAGGACGAATCGCCCGTCGGCGGTTCCGGTATCGGAGTTATTGTCCGGGTGGTTGTAACCGTTGAAACCGCGGTACTCGTAACCGTTTCGCTGACGGTTGATGTGACCGTCGCGGGCGGGGCGGTGACCGTCGGCGTCACCGTCACCGGAGCCGCCGACTCAGTCCCGGTCACCGTCGTCGTGACCACGGCAGTCTCCTCCACCGTTACCACCGGCGCCGTCACCGTCGGAGTCGACGTCACCGGTGAGGCCGTAACTGTCGGCGTCACCGTCACCGGAGCCGCCGACTCAGTCCCGGTCACCGTCGTCGTGACCACGGCAGTCTCCTCCACCGTCGGCGTCACCGTTACCACCGGCGCCGTCACTGTCGGAGTCGACGTCACCGGTGAGGCCGTATTCGTCGGTGTCACCGTCACCGGAGCCGCCGACTCGGTCGCGGTCACCGTAGTTGTCGCAGTCGCGGTGGCCGTACTAGTCGCTGTCTCCTCGACCGTTACCACCGGCGCCGTCACAGTCGGAGTCGACGTCACCGGTGAGGCCGTATTCGTCGGTGTCACCGTCACCGGAGCCGCCGACTCGGTCGCGGTCACCGTAGTTGTCGCAGTCGCGGTGGCCGTACTAGTCGCTGTCTCCTCCACCGTTACCACCGGCGCCGTCACAGTCGGAGTCGACGTCACCGGTGAGGCCGTGTTCGTCGGTGTCACCGTCACCGGAGGGGCGACCTGGGTGGGAGTCACCGTCACGGGCACACCGGTCACAGTCGGAGTAATCGTGACGGGCACAGCGGTGACGGTCGGGGTGACGGTAATCGGACCGGCCGTCACCGTCGGTGTCACGGTCACCGCCGGCGCGGTGCTCGTCGGTGCCGGTGCTACACCGGGCCCCTGGGAAAGGGAACCCAGTGAGCCGGCCGCCTGGTACTCCCTCGCCACGTTCGCGTCGAAGAATGTGGGCGCGAGGCTGCCCATCGGCGCCGCACCCGTTCGGACATCGATGGGCGATGCCCCCACCTGACCTTGCGCGTGCGCCGGTATGGCGGACGCGCATAGAAGACCCGCCGCGAACGCGGCGGTGGCGATTCGTCTAATCACGCGAATTCCTCAGATACGTGCCGGGCGGGCGCCCAGCTCCTACGAGCCCGACTCCCGCACCTGATCAGCGCAGAGCTCTTCGAGCCGACGACCCCGGAGTGGCCTCCGTCAAGTTGTCGCTCGTCAGATTAGCGCAAGCTGAGCATTGGCGCAGAGAACTCCACATCTGGTCCCCGGAACTAACCCCCGGGAGCCCCAATTCCCCGAATGAACCCAGGAAGGAAGCGGCGAGCAGGTGCGATTGTCACGACGACCACCTCGTTGACTTGCATGCCCGGCTTAACGTCGTCGGGCCCGCGGAACCGGTCGGATCAACACTCGAGCGTGCCGAGCCAGTCGCTGACCGCGCCGCTCAACCCTTCCGGGTCCTCCACCGCGACCATGTGTCCGGTTTCCGGGATCTCGGAGTAAGTCACTTGTGGAGCCTTAATCTTCTCTACCCAACGCGGCTGCTCATCGGTCGGCACCACCTGATCATCAGAGGCCCCCGCGATGAGCACCGAACAGGGCGACTGCGCGGGACTCTCAACGACCCTGGCGGGTGCCGATCACCATCGAGTGGGCGGCAAACCGCTGCGGCCCGTACATCCGCGCCGCGCGCAGTGGCTCGGCTCGTACCTGCGGGTCGCGCCCGCGGTCGCCGAAGTACACGGTCTCCATGCCGTCGAGAGCGAACTCTCGAGCCGCACAAGCGCTCCACGTGGCTCGCGG
>DGBL01000121.1 GCA_002384315.1 Micrococcaceae bacterium UBA4005
GCGCGCGGCACCGTCGATATCCCACGGGTGGACAGCTGTGAGAAGCATCGATTCCGGGGCCGCTGAGCACGCCTCGGCTGCGTAATGGTAAGCCTGCGGCGCAGGCTTCCACAAGGGGGCCTCCTGTACGGACAGTACGGCGGAAAAGTGTTCCCGGATTCCGGCGTTGGCAAGCAGCGTTTCAGCGGTCTGCGCCGCGCCGTTGGTCAGGGCGACCAGCCGCAGGCCCTGCTGTGCGAGTGCCTCGACCGCGCCGGGAACATCCGGGTGCACCGGCAGTTCCTGGAACCGCTTCAGGATGTGATCCACGGCTTCCTCGATGCTGCGGTTCAGGTGTTCCCCAGCGAACACCGCTGCAAGTGTCTCGCGCGCAACAATGGCAAAAGGAACGTTTGACCCAGCTACCGCCTGGGCGAACCCGTCCCGCAGTACCGAAGCGAACCAGAGGCCCGCCGCGCTTTCCGGGGCACCCACCTCAGCGAAATGTTGGGCCATGGAGGACATATCCGAAAGCGTTTCGTTTACGTCGAAAACAATCGTGGAAGTGGTTGTTTGCATGCCTGTCCTTCAATTCGCACGGCCCTCAGCCCAGCCAGACTGCGGTTTACACGTAGAAGTAGATCACGGCGGTAATACCGATTGCCACGATCACCAACCGATAAGCGAGTGGCGGGNNTGGCCAATGTGTCCGCCAATGTATCCGCCGGTGATAGCACCGGCAGCGATGAGGCCTGCAGCTGGCCAGGAAACCGGTGTAGTGAACAGAAAAACCAGTGCGGCAAAAAAATTCGCTGCCGCCCCCAAGACGTTTTTGAAGGCATTGGCCCGATGGATGGATCCTTTCATTCCCACTGAGAGCAATGAAATGAGGATCACGCCCTGGGCCGCTCCGAAATATCCGCCATAAATTGCGGTGGCAAACGTGCCTGGTCCAATTGCGCGCAGATCATCAGTTTCCAGATGGTCCGGCCCGCGTCGGCGGGCAATCGCACTTTTGATGGCGGGCCCGACCATGACGAGCACACAGGCGAAGATGATCAGCAGCGGGACCACCGCGTCGAACATCTCTGCCGGAAGCGTGAGCAGCAAGACTGCCCCCACCATGCCTCCTGCCGCTGCACACCCTAAGAGGATGAGCAGCAACCTGCGCTGCCCGCGGAAATGGCTCCGGTAGGCCAGCGCCCCGCTGAGCGTTCCCGGAAGCACTCCAACGTTGTTGGTAACGTTAGCCAGCACCGGAGGATATCCCATGGCCAGGAGTACGGGAAAGGTCACCAGGGACCCCGAGCCCACAACAGTATTAATAGTTCCCGCTGCCATGCCTGCGAGGATCAGCACAGCTGCGTCGATGGCAGTCACCCTAGGTACCCTACCGGGGCGCCCGAGCGCCGAATGCCAGTTGATTTTGTACCAGCCGGGAATGCCCTAAACTATGGAAGAACCATTTGCCTGTGTAGCTCAGTCTGGTAGAGCATCCGCTTCACACGCGGAAGGCCCGGGGATCGAGGCCCCGCGCAGGCACCACGTCATATCGCTTACGCCATTCTGCGCGCCGCGCATTTAACTCCACTTCCACACTGGCACTCCCCATGGTGGAGTGCTAACATATTTTCAGGTTGAGCGTAGTACGCTCAACCTGAAAATAGTCGATGCACCAACACACGATTAGCCGTGATTTTTGCGAAGGAGTTGTTCACCATGGCTATGAAATTTGACCCATTCCGCGAACTTGACCGCATGGCCGGAGCCCTGATCAACGGCCAACCGGGCTTACGCCTCATGCCGATGGACCTCTACCGGGAGGGCGACCATTACATTCTGGCCGCGGACCTACCTGGGATCGACCCCGGGTCCGTGGATATCGATGTGGACGGCCAGCTACTCACCATTCGTGCCGAACGCACGCTCCGCGGTGCCGACGGCGTCAAATGGCTCACCCGCGAGCGGGAAAGCGGCTCGTTCCTCCGCCAGCTCAACCTTGGCCAGGGAATTGACATTGAGGCGATCTCCGCTCGATATGAAAACGGTGTATTGAGCGTCAACATCCCGGTCACCGAGCGGGCCAAGCCCCGTAAGATCGATGTCCTTTCCGGTGCCGATGCGGCGCCCACGGAAGTGGCCCATGTCAGCAAAGACCAGGAATCCGTGGACGCATAGGACCCAGGCGGCAGTCGAAGCGGCTGATCCTCGTGCGAGCAAAATACGAACAATGCTGCCGGGGAACAACGCTGCCGGGGTGGGAATGGGCGCCCCCCTTCCACCCCGGCAGCTATCCGCTCTGAGACGGAACCCGCCTACAGCCGCGGATTCTCTGAGCGTGGCCCACCGGACTCAGGGTCGTCGAGCGAGAGATCAGGAAGATCGCCCGCCGCAGCCGTTGCAGTGCCTCCGCTGGGCGGGGCGCTGACGTCGCCGCGCCAGGCGCCGGTTTCACCGCCGATGTTCTCGATGAAGTCCTTGAAACGTTTCAGATCGGCCTTCACTTGATGGCTGTCTGCATGGACGGCGGATCCTACTTTTTCCGTGAACGTCTGCGGGTGCCAGTCCAGTTGAACCATGACCCGGGTCGTTCCCTCATCGAGGCGGTGGAACGTCACCACGCCCGCATGGGATTCACCGTCGGTACTCTTCCAGGCCACCCGCTCATCGGGGTGCTGTTCGGTGATCTCCGCGTCGAATTCCCGCTGCACCCCACCAATGCTTGTCACCCAGTGGGTGTGTGTGTCGGAGGTCTGGGTGATGGAATCCACGCCCCCCATGAACTGAGGAAACGTTTCAAACTGGGTCCACTGGTTATATACCGCGCGCACTGGCGCCGACACGTCGATCGATTCCTGAACTGTTGCCATAACTGTTCCTCCTTCGATGGGTCTTCGACTCTACTGTCATGCCGAATATCACGGGACAGTAAAACCATAAGTTCCCTTATAATATAAACTTCAACTGGATTTGGCCACCGCTGAGCCTGGCACCTTGTGCACAGGCTCCCCACGAAGGGAGAGTTCATGAAAGCTTCAACAACTCTGACGAACAACCTGCAGGCAGTCCTGGTGGATCTCATCGAATTGCATCTTCAGGGCAAGCAGGCCCACTGGAATGTCGTGGGGAAAAACTTCCGCGACATGCACCTGCAACTTGATGAAATCATCGACGATGCCCGTCTCTTCGCCGACCAGCTGGCCGAGCGGATGCGCGCGTTGCATGCCGTGCCTGATGGTCGGAGTGAGGCCGTCGCGAAGGGCACCTCGCTGGGCAAGTTCCCTGCCGGGCTCGTGTCTACCCAGGACACGGTGTCGATGGTCGTGGGCATGCTCGAAGCCGCGGTCAAAACCATGCGCGCTGTCCATGACCAGGTGGACGAAGAGGATCCCACCACCGCAGATATACTCCACGGTTTCATCGAGAAGCTCGAACAATATGCCTGGATGGTAGACGCGGAGAACATGTCCCCTACGGCCAAGGTCGTCAAACCCAAGAGCTAGCTGACAGTCGAAGGGCGCCTCTACCGGCGACTGGGGAAATCCGGCGTTTCGCGGGCGAGGAAGGCACGGGTGCCTTCCTCGCTGTCCGGCGTCGTGAATGCTTCACGGAAAGCCTCCGCCTCCAGTGCGAGCGCCTCCGAGAGGGACCGCCCCGTAGCTGCGGACATAACGGCTTTCGTCAGCGCAACCGCCGACGCCGACTGCCTAGAAATCAGCTCCAGGGTAGACCGGGCGCCGGACAGCAAATCCTCCACCGAGTCGAACACTTCGCTAACCAGGCCGTAACGCTGCGCATCCTCGGCACTGATGCGCGAACCGGTGAAGAGCAATTCTCGGGCGCGCGCCGGGCCTACGAACTGCTGCAGCCTGACGGTACCGCCGAACCCGGCCACCAGGCCGAGACCTACTTCAGGCTGACCGAACGAGGCGTTACGGCTGGCGTAGATGAAGTCGCACGCCATGGCGAGTTCACACCCGCCTCCAAGTGCATACCCGTTAACTGCCGCAATCACGGGGATTGGCAACTCCCCGAGTCGAAGCGTTATACGGTGCATGGCAGAACTGTGGCGGTGGGCCTGGTCAGGGGTGAATCTGGACATTTCCCGAATATCGGCTCCCGCAACGAATGCCCGCTCGCCGGCCCCGGTGAGGATCAGACCAGACACTGCAGGGCTGTCGTGGTCAGCCCTGACCGCAAACAAGTCATCCAGCAATGAGCCCAGGTCTTGGACCACTTGTTCATTGAGGGCGTTAAGGGCCTCCGGACGATTGATGGTCGCGGTAAGGACACCGTCGTCATACATCACGGAAAGGGTCTGGTACTGGTTGAAGGTCACCCACACAGTGTACGAAACCGCCCCTACAGTTCTTCCCTTCTATGCAGCATTTCACTACGCCGTAGCAAACATGCCAAAACCATAGCGAGCAGCAGTCATCACGCGCGGGAGATAGACAGGCTCCAGGACAATCACTCCACCGGCCCTTGGCATAGCGCCTATACGGATCAGGAAACGGCGCTTGTGGCTGACACAAAGGGGACCACCGAAATGTTCGTACGGCAGACCTCCAAGGCCCTGACGTTATCCGTGCGTCTCGCCAGGTACAGCGAATCGGTATCAAACCTGAAAGCTGCCCTGCAGTCCCGGACAGCCATCGACATCGCCGAGAATATCGTTTCCTCGATCGGGCAAAAACAACCACAAACTCATTTCGAAGTGTAGCCACCGCTACCGGCGCTTTCCCCGCCGTTTCTTTGCCGGGCCGGAACTCCGTGGTGCAACCGCCTTGCCCAGGCGGGGGTTCCCCGCGGGGCCTCCACGGCGCGCGGGGGCCACTGGCTTCTGCGCCGATTGCGGCTTCCCCTGCTGTCCCTGCGCCAAGGGCTGGCGCGAGCTGCGTTCCGTGCGCCCGCGGACAATCCCGATGAATTCCTCCACCTGCGCAGAGTCGTCGCCCTCCAGCCAGGCGATACCGATTGTTGTTCCATCAACTCCAACTACCGGTCGATGCACCACATCTTTCCGTGCGTAGAGCCTCGCCAGGGACATCGGCAGGATCACCACTCCGGCGCCAGCGGCAACCAGTTCCACCGCGGCTTTTACTCCTCCGCTATCGGCGTCAAGAACGTTCTCGGCACCCAGTTCGGCCAGGGAGATTTCCTCGAACAAGGAAATTTCGTGGTCTTTCGGCGCGACAACCACGGGTAGTTCCTCATAGAGGGGGATCACATGCAAACCGGAACGGTTTACCGGCAGCCTGACAAAAAGCACATCCACGAGCGCTGTATGCAGCGCGGCGACAGCGGCGTCGTCGTCGTACTCCTGAAGCTCCAGGGGATGCTTCGGGTGCCGTTCGCGCCAGCGGGATACCCATTTCCCCGGAGTTACCCCCGCGACGAATCCCACCCTCAGAGGTCGGGACGCAGTAGCGAGCATGCCCTCACACTAACCCACGGCCCAGCGCCAGTTACGCTTGGACCATGACCCCAGCCAAAACACCGCAGACCATGAAGCCAGCCACCGCGGCGAAAAAACTGGGGGTACTCCTTCCCGCCACGCCTCAGGATTTCCAGGACCGCGAACTAACCCGCACCGAATTCACCGACCTCCAGCAGAACCCACCCGAGTGGCTTGCCGAATTGCGGCGCACCGGGCCCCATCCGCGCCCGGTAGTGGCACAAAAACTTGGGGTATCCATCGCTGGCCTGGCTCGTGGCGGGGTCACCGAGCCGCTCACTACAAAGGAGATCACCGGGTTACTGCAAAATCCACCCGCCTGGCTGGTTGCAGAACGCTCGACTCACGCCGCTGTGCGCGCCGAAGAGGCCCGTGTCAAGGAGCGGGACATTGCCCGTCAGCAACAGGGCAAAGATTAATCCCCCAAAAACTGGCAGGACCCGCCGATTGACTTAATCGAACACATATTCGAATATTAACTGGTGACACCACCAGCAGTCGGCACCGCGCTTCAGGCACAGATCAATCACATGCAGTCCAGCAAACTGGGCTCTAGGACGCTTCCCACTATGCCCGCGTTAGCCAAAATCCTTCCCGGCGGAGGGCTGCAGGCAGGGGGGAGCTACTCGGCGCAGGATTCAACCACTCTGGCACTGGCGCTGCTGGCAGGACCCTCCGTGGCAGGAAACTGGTGCAGCGTGGTGGGAGTCCCCGGGTTCAGCCTCGAGGCGGCCGTGGAATATGGAATCAATCTGGACCGGTTAGTGCTGGTTCCCTACCCGGAAAAGCACTGGCTGGCCGTCGTCTCCTTATTGATTGACATCGTTTCGGTGGTCCTCACCCGCGCTCCGGACCATATCGCGCCCGCGGACGTTGCCCGGCTCAAAGCACGGCTGCGGAAACGCGGTGCGGTGCTCCTCACCCTGGGGAGTTGGCAACACAGCGATTCGATTCTTCGCATCGCTGAAAGCGAATGGGGTGGCCTGGGTTCGGGAACCGGACACCTGCGCACCCGTCGGATGAAAATTACGGCGACCCACCCCTCCGGGCGTTCCCGTCATTCCACCCTCTGGCTCACGGACTTGCACCGCAAGCCTTGGACTACGGCAGTGCCGACTTCGGAGGATCAGCGCATCCTGCCAACCGCAGACAAGGAACTGGCCCAAAAAGCTCTCTGGCCCCGGCTGGTCGGGTCCTGATGTCCGACCCACCGCCCTGCGCCACCCGGACCATGGCCCTATGGTGCCCCGACTGGCCGCTCACAGCGGCTCTTCGTGAGCATTCGCTTGATGTCGATGCCCCCTTTGTCCTCACCGTCAAGGGGGAAGTGTTCGCCTCTTCCCCCACCGCCCGCCAGCAGGGTGTCCGACGAGGGCTGCGGGTGAGGGAAGCCCAGGCTCGCTGCCCCGGACTTACCGCGCTGGCCTACGATCCGATCCTTGACCGACGACACTTCGAGCCGGTCGTGGCCACCATGGAAACTGCCATGCCAGGAGTCCAGCTCCTGCGTCCAGGACTGGCTGCGGTCACAGTGAAAGGTCCGGCGCGTTTCTACGGTGGGGAAGAGAAAGCTGCTGGCATACTGTTCCAGGCCCTGGGCGACATAGGGCTGGACGACGCACGGATCGGCATCGCCGACGGTGCCTTCGCTGCCGAACAGGCAGCGAGAAGCACCGAAGATCCGGGCAGCTCTTCAATCGAACCGTTGTGCATCATTCCGCCCGGGGCCTCTGCGTGGTTCCTAGGCACCTTTCCCCTCGATGTCCTGGACCAGCCCAAGCTGGCAGTATTGCTGCGCCGGCTCGGCATTACCTCACTAGGTGATCTCGCCGCCCTCGACTTTTCGGACGTGCGTAACCGTTTCGGCCTGGAAGGCGCTATAGCCCACAGGCAAGCCAGCGGACTGGATCACCGCGCTCCCGTTGCCCGCGTTCCACCGCCACAACTCGACATCCACCTTGCGTTGGAACCGCCGGTGTCCCGCATAGACCACCTGGCTTTCGCCTTCCGGACCTCTGCCGATCTGTTCGTGGGCGGGGTGCGGAAGGCCGGTTTTATCTGCACTGCAGTGCAGATTGAACTGCGTCCCGAAACCGGCGAGGTCTCCACACAGCTATGGCACCACCCCCGCTGGTTCGACGCCGACGACGTCGTCGACCGGGTCCGCTGGCAGCTCCAGGGAGGAGCAAACGGCGCCCACACGCTGACCTCAGCCATCACTGGAGTCACCGTAACTCCCACCGTGGTGGAAAGCCTGGGCGAGCATGCCGATGGTTTATGGGGGACAGGAACGGATGAAGACATCCATCACGGGTTGTCCCGGGCGCAGGGCCTACTGGGACATGGGGCCGTGCTCACCGGGATGGTCTCCGGCGGGCGCATGCTGGCCGACCGTCAGATCCATATTCCCTGGGGCGATCCCCCGCCAAAATTTCCGGTGTCGGAAATAAGCCCGCCATGGCCGGGATGCCTTCCCGGGCCGGCTCCCGCCACGGTCTTCGCTCACGCCGTTCCTGCATTCGTGCAGGATACGCAAGGAAACAGCGTCGAGGTGGACTCCAGGGGAAGCCTCACTGCCGCCCCGGCCTTTTTCTCCATCGACGCAGCAGGCAGACGGCGCTCAGCGGTCACCAGCTGGGCTGGACCCTGGCCTCTCAATGAACGCTGGTGGGACCCGAAGGGACGCCGTCTGCATAGGTTCCAACTCGTCGACGAGTCCGGAGCCGCGTGGTTGTTGGTGCTCGAGGAGCACCATTGGCGGGCGGAAGCCAGTTATGACTGAGTCCCGGGCGCGCCGTGGCCTGGAGTAATCCTCCCCTGCCCTGGTCAGACTTCGAACGGGCACTTTCAGACACCAGCCGGCCCGGTGAGCCGCCCGTGGGTGCCGACGGCGGGGATAGCCCGGGGTGGTCGAGAAAGCGCCAGCCTCACCAGCCTGCGTCTCCAGATCCCGCACCGGAGCCCTCTGGCCCGGGCATTCCTTATGCTGAGCTCCACGCTCACTCAAACTTCAGTTTTCTCGACGGAGCAAGCAGCCCTGAAGAGTTGGTCGAGGAAGCGCAGCGGCTTCGACTGCACGGGCTCGCCCTGACAGATCATGACGGTTTCTACGGTGCGGTGCGCTTGGCGGAAGCAGCGGAAAAGCATCCCGGGCTTACAACTATCTACGGGGCCGAGCTATCCCTGGACCTGCCTGGACCACAGAACGGGATCGCCGATCCGGCCGGAACCCATCTTCTCGTCTTGGCGCGGGGATCCGGCGGCTATCACCGGTTGGCCGGAGCCATCACCTCAGCGCAGTTGGCGCAGGGGGCGCAGAAGGGGCAGCCTCGGTACACCCTGGAAAGCCTCGCTGAACAGGCAGCAGGGCACTGGCTGATCCTGACCGGATGCCGGAAGGGCGCGGTGCGAAAGGCTCTGAGTGCTGCCGGCGAACCGCTGGCCCATAAGGAGCTGATCCGCGTGATGGATCTGTTCGGGCGCGAAAATGTGGCGGTGGAACTATATGATCACGGCAATCCGCTGGACTCCGCGCACAACGACTCCCTGGCAACACTGGCACGTCGCCTGAAGCTACCGATAGTTGCAACCAACAACGTGCATTATGCATCGCCTTCCCACTATGAGGTGGCCACTGCACTGGCAGCGGTGCGTGCACGGCGGAGCCTTGACCAACTCGACGGGTGGCTCCCGGCGGCTGGCGCCGCCCATCTTCGGAGCGGCGCGGAGATGGCAGCCCGCTTCAGCGCTTTTCCCGGCGCCGTCGAGCGCACTGTTGAATTTGCGGATGATCTGGCGTTCACGCTGCGGAGCGTCAAACCTGGGCTGCCCGCGCTGGAGTTACCTGCGGGGCACACCCAGATGAGTTATCTGCGCAGGCTTGTCTGGGAAGGAGCGGAGCGGCTCTATCCAGGGCGCGACGACGTCCGCGAACGCATCGAGCGCGAACTCGCCGTGATCGAAAGCAAAAAATTTCCCGGCTACTTCCTGATCGTCCACGATCTCGTCAGGTTTGCCCGTGAGCAAGGAATTCTATGCCAGGGCCGGGGCTCTGCAGCGAATTCCGCGGTCTGCTATCTGTTGGAAATCACCGCGGTGGACTCAATCAGATACCAGTTACCCTTCGAGCGTTTCCTCTCCAGCATGCGCGACGAGGAGCCGGATATCGACGTCGATTTTGATTCGGACCGGAGGGAAGAAGTTATCCAGTATGTTTACCGCACCTATGGCCGTTTCAATGCCGCACAGGTAGCGAATGTCATCACCTACCGGCCCAAGTTCGCTGTACGGGATATGGCCAAGGCGTTAGGGTATGGCCCGGGCCAACAGGACGCGTGGTCCAAACAAGTGGAGCACTGGGGCGGTCTCATCTCCAGCACCGATCATGACATTCCGCAACCGGTGGTTGACCTGGCCCGTAGCGTCCTGAAGTTTCCCCGTCACCTAGGGATACATTCCGGCGGCATGGTCCTAACCGACCGGCCCGTGGGTGAAGTGTGCCCCATTGAACACGGACGGATGGACGGCAGGACTGTCCTGCAATGGGATAAGGATGACTGCGCTTGGATGGGGCTGGTGAAATTTGATCTACTGGGGCTCGGCATTCTCTCCGCCATTCAGTACACCTTCAACCTAGTTGACCATCATCTCGGCGAGAAATGGGCATTGCACAGTATTCCCAAGGAAGAGCAGGGGGTGTACGACATGTTGTGTTTCGCGGATTCGATCGGAGTGTTCCAGGTGGAAAGCCGCGCCCAAATGGGCATGCTTCCCCGCCTGCAACCGCGCGCATTCTACGATCTGGTGATCGAGGTTGCGTTGGTGCGTCCCGGGCCCATCCAGGGCGGAGCCGTGCACCCGTATATCAAACGCAAAATGGGCGAGGAGGAGGTCCGCTATCTTCACCCTGACCTGAAGCCGGTGCTGGAGCGCACACTCGGTGTTCCGCTCTTCCAGGAACAGCTGATGCAGATGGCGATGGTGGTGGGTGGGTGTTCCGGTGCCGATGCTGATCTGCTCCGCCGCGCCATGGGCTCCAAGCGGGGGGATGAGCGTATCGAGTCGCTGCGGGAGAAACTGTATGAGGGGATGGAACGCAAAGGCATCCCCCCGGAAACAGCCGACGCGATCTACAACAAGATCCAGGCCTTCGCGAACTTCGGTTTCGCCGAGAGCCACTCCATCAGTTTCGCGCTGCTGGTGTACGTCAGTGCCTGGTTAAAGCTGCACTACCCTGGAGCTTTCCTCGCTGCCCTCCTCCGTTCGCAGCCGATGGGTTTTTATTCACCCCAAACGCTGGTGGCGGATGCCCGCCGGCACGGTGTGGAAATCTTGCAACCGGATATCCTGCATTCCGCTACACACGCCACCCTTGAACCACTGGACGGCGTTGGGGAAGCCCAGCACCGGCAAACCACTGGCAGTGGCCGCTGCATCGAAGACCACCAACTGCCGGTCGGGCCGTTCGACCGGAGCATTCCCCTAGATTCGAGCATCCACCGCCGAGACGGGCGTTATGCGGTGCGGCTGGGTCTTGACAGCGTCCACTCCATTGGCGCCAAGGTAGCGGAAATAATCGTCGCCGATCGCGCGCGCCATGGACCCTTCGAAGATATGCACTCACTTGCCCGACGCACCGGACTTGCCGAAAATCAACTGGAGGCACTTGCCGCGGCAGGAGCTTTCGAATCGTTGGGACTCTCTCGTCGGGCAGCCCTCTGGAACGCCGGACCCGCCTCGAGGGAAAGGGAAGGACAGATTGAAGGGACTGCGGTCTACCTCCAGCCTCCATTGCTGCCGGGCTTAACACCGGCGGATGTTATGAATTCGGACCTCTGGGCAACCGGAATTACGCCAAGGGACCATCCCGTGCGCCACGCCCGGCAAAGATTACAACGCCGTGGCGCACTCAGTGCGGCGGAACTCATGGTTGTCGCACCCGGCCAGCGCGTGGAGATCGGAGGTGTGGTGACCCACCGTCAGCGGCCCGCGACCGCGGGGGGAACCACGTTCCTCAATCTGGAGGACGAAACCGGACTCATCAATGTCATCTGTTCGGTCGGTGTATGGCAGCGGTACCGGAGGATTGCCAGAGAAGCCAATAGTCTGGTGGTGCGTGGAATACTGGAACGTTCCCCGGAAGGGGTAGTCAATCTTGTCGCAGACCGGTTTGAACCCCTCAGGCTCAAAACCTCGACCAAATCCCGGGATTTCCGTTAATCTCAGCTACCGTCCTACCTGGGTAGCGTCAGCGGCGTGGTTCGGTAAGACCGGCCTTGGCTCCGGCTCCTGTGCCCGCGTCCCGTGGCCCGGCCACAGGACGTCCCTGCTGCGCAAACCGGGCCGCTTCCGGCAAGAGGTTACTGACCCCTGCCGGGGGCGCCTTAAGAACAGTCTTCTCACCCGGTTGCGCGGGAAGCAATGGGGCCGGTGTAGGCGGATCAGCCGGGCTCACTGGCTTCGAGGGAACGTCCGCAGGCACATCTACAGGAACGGCTGGAGGAACCTCCGTCACAGGCTGCGGACCGGGCTCCGCGGCGGGCTGTGGAGCCTTATCGCGCGGCGCACTGCCGGGCTCTTCAACTGGGACGCTCGCCGGAGGAGTCTCAACGGCTGTCTCGGGGAGTCGCTCAGCCTCANNGCCTCACCCTCCCCCGCAATGCCGCCCACCGTTTCCGCTGGCTCGACAGCCGCCAGAACTGTCCCGGCACTTGGCGTGAACGGCAACGTCGGATCAGAAGACGGCACTGGAGACAAGAGCGCCTGAACCAGCGCCATCTCCGGGTTCCGGTGTTTCTGACCAGGATCTGAGTCGGCCAAGCTCTGCGCTGCTGCCGCAACCTTCGAACCGATCTGCTCCGCAACGCTCAGCACTCCGCCGCTCCCCAACACCAGCGTGAGCACCACCACGAAAATGCCCGCCCCAAACCGCCGCCGAACAGTGCTCTTCGTCGGATCCGGCTGCGAACAGGTCATGACAAAGACCCAGCTCGGCCCGTTGTCACGATGGTTGCCATCATCATCTCTTCGTTGATCAGTTTTTGCGCAGCTTTTGCGAAGTATCAGAGAACACGCTCAAACCATACACGTATCTCGCGTGATTATGCCCTATACTTCCAGACTTCTGCAACCGAATCAAAAAGAACCCCGGAAATCAGTGATTTCCGGGGTTCTTTAAACACGTGCGCGAGGGGGGATTTGAACCCCCACNNACTGGCACCTGAAGCCAGCGCGTCTGCCGTTCCGCCACTCGCGCGAATTACCTGTGCTTACCGGTGGTTTCTCCTGGAAGATTCCCCCGTGAACAGCAGAAACAAGCATAACGGAGCAACCAATAATTTACCTAAACGGATGTCCCAGGTATCCCCTTGCAAAAACCACCCGCTAACAATTCCCCACCGCCAGTCGTTGGGACTATTCAGGGGCTTAAGCGTGCGTGTTACGGTCAATCGCACATGGTCCAAGTAGTATCGAGAGGAACGTGCCCGGTTCGAGCTTGCCCCTACGGCCTGGTCTGCGGTGGAGAACACCCGCGGCGGCGGGGCACCAGCAACGAGCGATCGGTTAGGAGGCAGCAAATGGGACTACTCGATAACGTGGAGCGCGGGCTCGAGAAGATGGTCCGCGGTGCCTTCACCACGGGGTCGCGCTCTCAAGTTCAACCCGTCGAGATCGCCAGTGCGCTGCGCAAGGAACTCGACACCCGCTCGATGACCCTCTCCGAAGGTCGGATACTGGCTCCGAACGTCTTCACCGCAAGGCTCTCGGATGCCGATTTCAAACTTGCCGAGCAGTGGGGCTCCGCACTAGCCGAGGAATTGTGTGATGTGGTAATTCGCCACGTCAATAGCCAGCGATATGTCCTGCAAGGGCCCGTCCGCGTCTCCTTCGATCACGACCCGAGCCTCAAACCGGGCAGCTTCGAGATCGATTCGGCCATGGAAAAGAAATCCCGCACACGTAACCCCCCGCTGGCACCCAGCCGACGCCCGGTGCACTACCAGCCAGTGCTGGAGCTAGACGGCCAGCGGTACTCACTGAATGCCGGATCCATTGTCCTCGGGCGTTCCGCTGAAGCTGACATTCTGGTTGACGACACCGGCGTCTCCCGGCGCCACCTGGAAATCCGGTCCTCCGGCCAGAATGCGCTGGCGGTTGACCTAGGCTCGACCAACGGCAGTTATGTCAACGGACAACGGGTACAGGGTGAAGCCGAACTGACCGATGGCTCCATCATCACGATGGGGCGCACGCGCATGACTTTCCGCCTGATTCCCGGCAAGGATGACCAATCCTGATGATGAGCGAACTAACCCTGACATTACTGCGTTATGGCTTCCTGGTCCTTGTCTGGATCTTGGTGCTCAGCACCGTCAGCGCACTGCGGCGCGACCTCCTCGTGGGACGGAGAAACCGAACTGGCGCCCCTAGCGCCCGGGAGGTGCGCAAACACCCCGAACTGGGCCAGGATCCACCCAAAGCACGCGTACCGGCGCGTCAGCTCGTTGTCACCGAAGGACCACTTAAGGGCACCAGGCTGGAGTTGGCATCGAGTCCCATCATGCTTGGTCGAGCACAAGAGGCCACCCTAGTCCTCGAAGACGATTACGCATCAGGTCGGCACGCTCGCCTGTTCCCGCAGGGCAGCCGATGGTTCATCGAAGATCTCGGCTCGACCAACGGCACCTTCCTTGGAGGGAACCCTCTCACCCGAGCCCTCCCCGTGGACGTCGGGGTTCCCATCCGGATCGGCAAGACGGTCATCGAATTGAGGCCGTAACAATGCCCCTCGTATTCCGGTTCGCCGCACGCTCCGACGTCGGAATGGTGCGTTCAAAAAACGACGACTCCGCGTATGCCGGGCGGTATCTTGCCGTGGTGGCGGATGGCATGGGTGGACACGCGGGCGGCAATATAGCCTCCGCCTCTACTGTTCTGGACCTCGTCCACCTTGACCGCGCCGGTTATGAAGGGGATGCGGGAACCCAGCTCGCCGACGAAATCCAGACCGCCAACTCGTTGCTGTCCGAGCTGGTCACCACCAATCCCCATCTGGCTGGCATGGGCACAACCGTCACAGCTCTGTTGCTCAGCGGAAAAACACTGAATTTGGCGCATATCGGCGACTCGCGCGCTTATCGGCTCAAGGACGGAGAGTTCGAACAGATCACGACCGATCACACGTTTGTCCAACGGCTGATCGACGAAGGCCGGCTCAAACCGGAAGAAGCGGCCGTCCATCCCCACAAGAATGTGCTGATGCGTGTCCTCGGGGATGTGGATGCCAGTCCGGAGCTGGATATTGCCAGTTTCAATGCGGAACCAGGTGAACGCTGGCTGCTCTGCTCAGACGGACTCAACGCCGTGCTCGGCGACGACGCCGTGGAACGGGTGCTCCGGGAGAATGCGGATCTCTCCGAATGCGTCGACACCCTCGTTGAGCTCACCCTGGCGGGAGGCTCACCGGACAACGTGACGGTTGCCATGGTCGAGTTCGTCGACGCGGAAGCGGAGATATCTCCTGTACCGCCTACAGCGCTTCCTCCTGCCCGCACCGCCGCTGGCGAACGCGGGTCGGCTCAGTCCACCGAGCCACCGGCCGGAACCGCCCCGGAGGTCGCAATCCGCGCAGATCTCATCCGGAAGGACCTGCTCTCCCGCGAACATGTATTGGTCGGTTCCGCGGCCCTTGCCACCGAAACCGGTCAGATTCCGATCGTCACCCAGCGCTCCACCGAGCGACGGGCGGCGATGATGCTCACCCACAAGGCGGAGGCGACCACCAACGACGACGACGGCCTCCCCGAGAAACGCCGGCGCTGGCTCGCCCCCGCTTTTCTTACGCTGGTGGGGCTGATCCTCGTCTCGGTGCTGGGCTTCGGTTACACCTGGACCCAAACCAGATATTATGTCGGAGCCTATGAAAACCACGTGGCAATCTTTAACGGCGTGTCCCAAAGCATAGGTCCGCTCCCGTTGAGCCGCGTGGATTCCATCACAGACATTCCGGTATCCAACCTGCCGGAATACCAACGTTCGCGGATCTCGAGCACCCTGCCCGCGGGGGATCTCGCAGAAGCGGAGCGAATTGTGGCGGATTTGCGCAGCGAATTACGGGCTGTCGGCTGCCCTGGATCGGACACGACGAGACCAACCGAGAGCCCGTCGGCAACAGCCACACCGGACGCGTCGCCGTCGCCCGCTGCCCGTTCCACCTCCACCGCTTCAGCCGCCGCCTCTGCTATCGCTACTACCAGCGCTGTGGCCACCACGCCGTCTTCGACGGCCTCAGGATCGACGGCNNTCAGGATCGTCGGCGACAGCAACGCCAACGAACCCAGCGCCCAACGCCGGTCCGGCCAACTGTGGAGGGAAGATCCAGTGAGCGATGTCCTGACGACCCCCCACTCGCGCCGGACGGTCGAAGGTGGGCTGCTCCTGCTCGCATTGGCCGTAGGAATTGGCGCGACATTTATTGTCGGCCTGGACCAAGAGACGGTCCTGGACGCGTATTTCTGGAACCAGGCGACCACGCTGGCGGTGATGGGGCTGTTTATCCACATTGTGCTGCGCATCAGGGCGCCTTATGCGGATCCGGTGATACTTCCCATTGTGATAGCGCTCAACGGGCTGGGGCTGGCGATGATTCACCGGTTGGATCTCGCCCAGGGAACCGCTGTCGCCGAAAGCCAATTGTTGTGGACCGGGGTGGCCATCGGAGCCGCGGGTCTAGTTCTGATCTTCCTCCACGATCACCGGATACTTCGCCGGTTCACCTACATTTCGCTGATCGCCAGCGCTTTTCTGCTGCTCTTGCCCCTGACCCCGCTGGGACTGGAGATCAACGGTGCCCGAATTTGGATCACCGTCGGGTTCGGCACGTTCCAGCCAGGGGAGGTAGCCAAGATCACGTTGGCGGTCTTCTTTGCTGGGTATCTTTCAGCCAACCGGGATCTCATCCTCCTGGCCGGGAAGAAGATCGGTCCGCTGCAGTTGCCGCGTTTCCAGGACCTGGCACCCATGGTGGCAGCCTGGGTGGTAAGCATTGGGGTGCTCATTTTCCAGCGGGACTTGGGATCCTCGATTCTCTTCTTCGGCCTGTTCATGGCCATGATCTATGTCGCGACAAGCCGGGTCAGCTGGGTGCTGATCGGCTTGGGCATGATCACCGTCGGTGGCTTCGTGGCCCTTGAGCTGTTCAGTCACGTTGCACTGCGTTTCGACAGCTGGATCAACGCTTTCGATCCGGAGGTCTACAATCGCGCTCCGGGTGGAAGCGGGCAGGTGGTCCAAGGTCTCTTTGGCCTGGCGAACGGTGGGCTGGTGGGCACGGGCCTCGGACAGGGGCGACCAGACCTGGTGACGTACTCCAACAGCGACATGATTATCGCTGCCCTCGGCGAAGAATTGGGGTTGATCGGCCTTTTCGGGCTCATCATGCTCTTCGTGCTCCTTGTCTCGCGCGGTTTCCGGGCCGCACTGGGCACTAGGGACGGATTCGGCAAGCTCCTGGCCTGCGGGTTGTCCTTCACCATCGCCCTGCAATGCTTCGTGGTGATCGGCGGAATCACACGGTTGATCCCCCTCACTGGTCTCACCACCCCGTTCATGTCCGCTGGGGGTTCCTCATTGCTGGCCAACTGGATCATCGTGGCCCTACTCCTATTGATTTCGGAGACAGCCCGCCGCCCGACGCCCACAGGCCCGCTGCGTGCACCGTTCCCCGAGCCCGTCACGCTGACGGGGCACCCGCTCCGGGCTGACGTGGCGCCCCGCAAACCGAAAGGGGCGACCCGATGAATCAGGCAATTCGCCGTGCATGGATCGTGGCCATCGGAATGTTCGCATTGATTCTTGGATCGGTGACATCCGTCCAGTTCTTTGAAGCCGAAGCGTTGAGCAACAACGAATGGAACAACCGCCAGCTCTACCAGGATTTCGGTAAACCCCGCGGAGCGATCCTCGTGGATGGAAAGGCGGTTGCGGAGTCCGTGCCTTCGGATGACCAGTTCAACTTCCAACGGGTCTACAACCAGCCGGATCTGTATGCCCACCTGACCGGGTTCTATTCACTCGTCAGCGGTTCCACGCATCTGGAAAATGTTGAGTCGGCGCTGCTCTCAGGTAGCAGCGACGAACTGTTCTACGACCGGATCGTACAATTGTTCTCCGGTCAACAGTCCCAAGGAGCATCGATCGAGCTGACCATCGATCCTCAATTGCAGCAACTGGCTTACGACCTGATTCCAGACGGCCAGCGTGGATCCATCGTGGTCACGGACCCACGCACGGGGAATATCCTCGCGATGGCCTCCAAACCGTCCTATGACCCGAACCTGCTGGCGGGCCACGACACGGCTGCGGTCGTGCAAAACGTGGAGGAGCTCTCAGCTATCGAGGGGCTGTCGATTTACCGCAATCCGGCAACGGAATCGCTTGTCGCGCCCGGCTCCGTTTTCAAACTCATCGATGCTGCCGCGGCGCTTGAGAGCGGAAAGTTCAATGCCGATTCCACGATTCCCAATCCCGCGGTGTTGGACCTGCCGGGGACGGACGCCGGGTTGCCTAACTTCGTCAATGGGAACTGTGCGAGCCGCACTACGGCAAACCTCGAATTTGCTCTGGAACAATCCTGTAATACGCCGTTCGCACAGGTAGCGTGGGAGCTTGGCGAGGACGCGATAGTTGAACAGGCACAGCGGTTCGGGTTCGGCACACCCCTGAACATTCCAGTACGGGTCGAACCGAGCCAGTTCCCGACGGGTCTGAGCCAGCCAGAGCTCGCACAATCCGCCGTCGGCCAATTCAACGTGAAGGTGAGTCCCCTGCAAATGGCAATGGTCAGTGCGGCGATTGCCAATGACGGAACGCTCATGAAGCCCAATCTCATCAAAGCCGTCCGGGCTGCCGATCTTGCGCTGATCGACTCGCCGAAACCCGAAGAGCTCAGTGCTGCCATGAGCGCGGACAATGCGAATCTCCTCACACAATGGATGGTGAACGTGGTGCAGAACGGTACGGCACGTGCCGCCCAGATCCCGGGCCTTGATATCGCAGGGAAAACCGGAACTGCGGAAGTCACCGAGACCGGCGACAACGCCTGGTTTACGGGATTCGCCCCCGCCGATGATCCGAAAGTTACAGTCACGATCGTTATGGAGAATGTCGATATCGCCACCGGTGCCCAACTGACCAGCCCTAGTGCAAAGAAAATCTTCGAGGCGGTGCTGAACAAGTGAGACCTACAACCGGAATCACCCTGGGTGGTCGATTCAAGCTCACTGATCGAATTGCCATCGGCGGGATGGGTGAGGTGTGGAAGGCACACGACCAGATCCTTGGCCGCGTGGTTGCTATCAAGATTCTCAAGGAGGAATACTCCGGCGATCCGGCGTTCCTCAACCGTTTCCGGGCGGAAGCCCGCCACACGGCGCTGCTTAGCCACGAAGGCATTGCGAACGTCTTCGATTACGGGGAGGAGGGCGGGTCAGCCTACCTGGTCATGGAGCTTGTACCGGGCCAGCCCCTCTCCGCCGTGATCGAGCGTGAGCAGATGATTTCCCCGGATCGAACGCTTTCCATGATCGGCCAGACAGCCAACGCCCTCGCGGTCGCGCACCGGCAGGGCCTTGTCCACCGGGACGTGAAGCCCGGGAATATCCTCGTCATGCCGGACGGACGGGTGAAGATCACCGACTTCGGCATCGCGCGTCTCGCAGACCAGGTTCCGCTCACCGCAACCGGACAGGTGATGGGTACCGCGCAGTATCTTGCGCCCGAGCAGGCAACCGGTCAGCAGGCCACCGGATCGAGCGACATCTATGCGCTCGGCGTCATCGGCTACGAGCTTCTCGCCGGACGGCGGCCGTTCTCGGGCGAATCCCAGATAGCCATCGCCCTGGCCCAGGTCAACGATGCACCGCCGCCGTTGCCGGAGAGCATACCGCGCCCCACCCGGGCTCTGATAGCCTCCATGCTCGCGAAGGATCCGGCCGACCGCCCCGCCGACGCCGAATCGCTCTCCCGCGCAGTCGACGCCATCCGCGCAGGGAACATCAGCGCCGCTGAAGCCGCAGTACCGGGGATGCTACTTTTCGGCAGCGACAGCGGGACGTTGACGGCACCGGTTCCGCTGCCCACGAGCCCTACAAGCACCATCAGTTCACCAACGACGTCGGCCCTGCCGACCGTGGGTGCAGCAGGAGCTGGCGCCCTCGCCGCCTCACGCGAATGGTCCCGGCAGGATCCGGACCCGCGCGAGCCGGACTACCGGGACGAACCCCGGCGTCGTCGTTCCTGGCTCATCCCCGTCCTCCTGCTTCTGGTCCTCGGGCTACTCGCGGCGACGGCCTTCCTGTTGTGGCCCATGCTCGCAGGAGGAAATGACCCTGCCCCCGTCGAGAGCACCAGCGCTTCGCCCAGTCCGAGCGCCCCTCCGACTACCGTCCGGCAGACCCCGAGCCCCTCCGCCACGCTGGCGGAACCCGAGATTGTCATTAACCTGGCGGAATACCAGGGGCGCCCGGTCGATGAAGTGGTTGCTAAACTCTCCGCATTGGGACTGAACGTCTCACGCACCGGCCAGCCGAGTGACCAGCCAGCTGGCATCGTCCTCGATCTGAATCCGGTGGGCACGATGAAACGCGGGGACAATATTGAGGTGTCCTTCTCAGACGGCCCCGAACAGGTGCAGGTCCCGGGCGGGCTCCTTGGTCAACCCGAGGGCACCGTCCGGCAGCGGTTGGTGGACGCCGGGCTCAATCCCGTCAATGGGGGCTCCGAGGTATCGTCCGAGCCTGCCGGCACAGTCATCGGCCTCGCTCCCCAGGAGGGTACTACCGTCGACAAGGGGACCGACG
>DGBL01000233.1:0-4543 GCA_002384315.1 Micrococcaceae bacterium UBA4005
AATGTAGAGCTTCACTGGGCGGGTCATGGTCCCCCTTGGAACGTTGGTATCTGCGGAACCAGCTTATCGGCTTCCACGGAGTGCGCCCTACCCTGACCCAGATAGGCTGGACCGGTGCGGAAAGTCAAAGCAACGAGCCGGGTGTCCGCAACCAGCATCCTCCGGCTGGCGGTCCCGGCGCTTGGAGCGTTGATCGCTGAGCCGTTGTTCCTGCTCGCGGATTCAGCCATTGTCGGTCACCTTGGCGTGAACGAACTCGCCGCGCTGGGGCTGGCGTCGACGGTACTGCAGACAACAGTCGGGTTGATGGTTTTTCTCGCCTACTCGACAACTCCGGCCGTAGCTGGACTTATCGGCGCAGGCCGACGCGCGGAGGCATTTGCTGTCGGACGGGACAGCATCGCCGTCGCCGGTGTTTTGGGCGTCGTCCTCTCGATCCTGGGGTGGGCTGCAGCCCCCGCCGTTGCCGCGCTGATGGGCGCAGAAGGCAGCGTGCTCACCTTCGCCGTGGATTACCTGAGGTATTCAATGCCGGGGCTTGCGGCCATGCTCGTGGTACTCGCGGCTACCGGCACAATGCGCGGGCTACAGGACACCGCAACCACGCTGCGGGTAGCGGCGATAGGGTTCGCAGCGAATATTGTGCTCAACGTGCTGCTGGTGTACGGGGCAGGCTTGTCTGTGGCTGGTTCGGCGCTCGGTACCAGCATCGTCCAGTTGGGGATGGCGGCCGCCTATCTGATCATTCTCCGGCGCCTTGCCTACGGCTGTTGTCCTCACTGGAAACCGGAACTGCGCGGGATGCGGGCCAGCTTGCGGGTCGGGTCCTGGCTGATGCTGCGTACTCTCAGCTTGCGCCTGGCCATTCTCCTGACTGTTTTCATCGCTGCCGCCCAAGGGACTGTGTCCCTGGCTGCCCACCAGTTGGTCATCACCGTATTTCTCTTCTTCGCTTTCGCGCTCGATGCCCTGGCGATTGCAGCGCAGTGCCTGATCGGCAAGGAGTTGGGTGCTGGCCGGCCGGAGCTCGCCCACGCGCTGACCCGCACCATGATGGTGTGGGGTATGGGATTCGGTGTTCTCACCGGTGCGCTTCTAGCGCTGGCTGCGCCGTTCGTCGGCGGGCTCTTCACCGCGGATGAGGCTGTGCGGGAGGCGCTGGCTGCCGGACTCTGGGTCCTGGCGCTGTCACAGCCGCTCAGCGGGCTCGTTTTCGTCCTCGATGGGGTGCTGATCGGGGCGGGGGACTCGAAGTATCTGGCCGTATCCGGGATGCTGAACCTTGCAGCGTACCTTCCGCTGGCCGCCGCGGTATTGGATGCAGAACTTGCTGGAGCAATCGGGGTGGCCTGGTTATGGGCAGCATTCGGCCTCGGCTACATGGCGGCCCGGGCCGCGACGCTGCTGTGGCGGATCCGTAATGATCGGTGGATGCTTCTAGGAGCGGAACGGGCTACGGCGGAGCGGCCCGACGTCGAACGCCGGCGCACTGCGGACTAAACTTGTGAGCGTCCCTCCTGTATTCCGTGAAAGGCTTGTCCATGGCTGCCCCCCTTCGTCGTGACGCCACTGATGTCTCACTCGCGTGGACCGCGAATATCTGGAAGCCGTTTCTATACAGGGCCTGCATTGCAGCAGTTTTCGGTGTGATCACGGTCTTCCTGCAGGAGCCTTCGGCTAGAGCTGCTGCACTGCTGGGAGGACTCTACCTGATCTCCGCTGGCGCTGGGCTCGGATGGACTGCGCGCGTTATTCCGCTGCCGGGATTTCCAGGTTCACTAGTCGGCGTAGCCGCCGCCGCTCTTGTGCTGGGGGGAGTTTTCAGTCTGGCGACGCCGGTGGAAGCGGGCTTAGCATGGGTCGGGGGTTCAGCTCTCGTGCTGGCAGGATTATATGAGGTGGGGCAGGGACTGCGATTGCGTGGAACCCACGCGGCGGGGCGGGACGTTATGCTCGCTGGATTGCTGGCGGCAGGAACGGGTGTAGGCCTGATCCTGGTCGGCAATCTGGGGGCGCACGCGCTGCTCGGAGTCGCAGGCGGCGGCGCGTTGATGACAGCCGTGCTCCTTGGTCTTGCAGGACTCGGGTACCGCCACGATGCCCGCGCCCGGTAAACGGTGACAGGTAAACGGTGAAGGTGTGTTGCGTGGACCGCGAACGAAGGCGGTAGGCAGGCTGACCGGATCGCCGTAGACTAAACTATTATTTTCTACCCGTTGTAGAATCTTGGGCGTACGCGCGAGATATGCGGAATGTGTGATCTGAGGAGTAGTCGTGGCTAGGAGCCAAGCGGGAAATCCGCAACGGAAGGCGCTGCATCGCGGCGTGAAGGGACCGCTCATTTTTTCCGCGGTGCTCGCCGTCGTCGCCGGCGTCTCGACAACCATTTTCGCAACCGGGGGAGGGACGAGAGAACTTCGGCTGGACCTCGGATTTATCGCTGCCGGAATCGCCTTCATCGTCTGCCTCGTAATCAGCGCCATATTGCTGATGGCTGAAAAACCGAATGCCGAACATTTGGGCAAAGGTTCCGGCGTTCACCGCTCGTCGAGCCGTTCGGCCCGGCCCGGCCCTGGAGCTGACGGACCGGGATCCACGGACCAGTCCGATGCTGGCGAACCACGATTTGGTCAGCGCGACACAAGTATGTGACGTTGCGGCCCCTGGATCCGCCCCATAGGCGAGGTATCAGCACCCGCTCCGCGACGCAGAGGTACTGGCTTCACGAGCGTTCGCGGGCTAGCCGCGCCCGGTAGGCCTTGACGTGCATGCGGTTGCCGCAGTTGCCAGTAGCGCAATACCGTTTCGAGCGGTTCCTGCTCAAATCAAGAACAGCACCCTGGCAGTCATCGGCGGCGCAGGTGCGCAGCCGATCCAGTTCGTGGCCACGGATCACATCCGCCAAGGCCATCGCGGCCTCAGTGGCCATGCGGTCGCGCAATGGCGCACTGGATTCAGTGGCGTGCAGATGCCAGTCCCAGTCATCGTGCCGGACGAGCTGGGGCAGCGCATTAGTGCTGCGCAGGATGCGATTCACCTGTTCAACAGCACNNAGAAAGCGCGCTAGATCTGCCGTAGTGCCCAGCTGGTCGGGGTGCTCCTTGCCCGTATTGATTAAGGCGGCAGCCGAGATGAGGGCTACTTCCGTGTCATAAGTGAACACTTCATTGACTCCTGATATCAGTACGCCTACTGTCACCACCATAACCAATATTTGATGCTGACACGATGATGTCCTTGAGTCCAGGGTGGAACGATGAAACAACGGGCGGCAAATGGCGTGTCGATCGCAGTGTTCTCGGCAGCGACATTCGGCATTTCTGGAGCTTTCGCCAAGCCGCTGCTCGATGCTGGATGGAGCCCCGGGGCAGCGGTCGCGGTACGGGTCGGCGGCGCTGCGCTCGTCATGCTGATCCCAGTGCTCTGGGGGCTACGCGGCAGATTTGCAACGCTTCGGGACACTGCGCCGACCATCGCCGTGTACGGGATTACCGCCATTGCCCTCTGCCAGCTTTTCTACTTCAGCGCCGTTGCGCGGATGTCCGTGGGGGTATCGCTGTTGCTGGAATACCTGGCACCGGTGCTGATCGTGGTGTGGATTTGGGTCCGGTCGCGGCACGCACCCCGGAGGCTGACCGTCGTCGGGGCCGTCACGGCGATGGGCGGGCTGCTGCTGGTGCTGGACCTCGCGGGCGGCGGGTCGCTGGATCCGATCGGTGTGGCTTTCGGACTCGCGGCCGCGGTATGCCTGGCAATCTTCTTCGTGATGTCGGCGCGGGTCGATGCGAACCTACCCCCGCTGGTGATGGCTGGAGGGGGGATGATCGTCGGCGCCGTCGTGATCCTGGTCCTTGGCCTGACGGGGATCATGCCGTTCCGGTTCGCGTTCGGGACTGTGCAACTCGGAGGTTCGCCGGTGAGCTGGTTGGTTCCGGTCGCAGTGCTGATTCTCGTGTCCACCGTCGCTTCGTATATGACGGGCATCCTTGCGGCGCAACGGCTCGGGTCCAAGGTCGCGTCATTTATTGCCCTGACCGAAGTGATGTTCGCTGTGGCGGCCGCTTGGCTTATCCTCGGTGAGCTTCCGAAACCAATCCAGCTCGTCGGGGGCTTGCTGATCGTGGCGGGGGTCATCTGTGTCCGAATCGACGAGTTCCGGCGGGACTCGCGGACCCGCGGGGATCGTATGCCGGCCTCGGGCGCCGGGCTCGCACTGGACCACCCCAACGACGTCGAACCCATCCTCATCGGCCCCAGCGCCAGTGCTGCGGACACCCGGGTCCGCACCGCCCCAGCGGCCGGGAATCACGCGGCGGACCTAGCGGCCGAAGCGTCGCAGGCGCAGGGCGTTGGCAACCACCAGAACTGAGCTGGCTGCCATAGCTCCCCCGGCCAGCATCGGATTGAGCAGGCCGAGGGCCGCCACCGGGATTCCGATGGTGTTGTAGAAGAACGCCCAGAACAGGCTGACCTTGATGGTCCGCAGGGTCCTGCGGGACAGTTCGATAGCCAGCACCACCTGACTGAGGTTGTTTCCCATGAC
>DGBL01000233.1:4611-5270 GCA_002384315.1 Micrococcaceae bacterium UBA4005
GCGACTGCCTCGTTGTCTCCGGTGATGAGCAGCGGGCGGAGCCCAAGCTCACGCAACCGCCCGATGGCCTGCGCGGATTCTTCCCTGATGGTGTCGGCCAGGCTGATCAGACCGGCAATGTGACCGTCCAATGCCACCCAGATTGCTGTGGCGCCCTTGCTTTCAGCCCGTTGCAGGCACTCCCTGTGCGCAGCGGTGAAGCTGACACCATTCTCCTCGAGCCAGCCCGTGCGCCCAGCGAGGACCTGCGTGCCCTCGACCGTTCCGCGGACGCCGCCGCCAGCGGAGCTGTGGAAATTCTTCACTTCCGGCAGGGAGGCAACGGTGGCGCTCACGGCGCGGGCAATGGGATGCTCGCTGGCCGATTCGACCGCCGCGGCATACCGCAGCAGCCGCTCGCGGGCTGGCCCGCCCGTCACGGTTTGGTCCGCAGCCCCGTCCATGGCCGCAGCGGCAGCCCCGTCCGAGGCGGGGGATCCGGCCGGGGGCCAGGTGAGGACCTCCGTGACCGCGAGCTTTCCGGTGGTGACGGTCCCGGTCTTATCCAGCACGATGGTGTCTACCCGCCGGGTGTCTTCTAGGACCTGCGGTCCGCTGATCAGAATGCCCAACTGGGCGCCCCGCCCGGTCCCGGTGAGCAGCGCCGTCGGGGTGGCCAG
>DGBL01000025.1:0-5403 GCA_002384315.1 Micrococcaceae bacterium UBA4005
CAGCCTGCCCGCAGAGCGGTTATCCACTTAGGCGCGGAATCCTCCGGTTCATCGCACGATCCGCGGAACAGTGGATTACCCGCTGCAGCAGCGGTGGATGGCATCAGTTCCGATCCCATCAGTAGTCCCCACAAGGTTCATTCGATAGTTGAAGGAGAGCGCAATGTCACCATCCCTGTCCGTTATTCCGAGTGAGAGCAGCCCGGAGGACCCTTCCCGCAAGCTGTCGTGCCCAGCATGCGCTGGGCGCCAGCGCGTCCACCAGCAGCGGCCGTCAAACCACCGTCCAGCCGATGTGCGTCCGCCCGATGTGCCAAGCCCGCCCGAGTGGCCAAGCCTGCCCGGCCGACGTCGTTTCAGCCTGCCTGCCGACCGGGAGGCAGGCATGGCAACCGCTGAATACGCCATAGCCACCCTGGCCGCGGTGGGATTCGCCGCGCTTCTCGTTGCCGTTCTTTCCAGCGGAGAAATCCGGGGCTTGCTGATGTCCCTGATCAGTTCCGCGCTGAGTTTCGGCTGAGCCGGTGTCTTGGGGCGGGAGGGCTCGCCGCCAAGGCGCCTCACAGGAGGAGGGTACAGCGACGGCGGAGATCGCCATTGCCCTGCCCGCCCTGACACTACTCCTGGCGGGAATCCTTGGTGTTGCCAGCGTGGGAGCCAGCCAACTCCGGCTGGAGGAAGCGGCGCGGGCGGGTGCCCGCGAAATAATGCGCGGGGAGCGCGACGAGTCCGTCGACCGTACCGTGCGCAGGATCGCAGGGGAGGACGTTCAGCTGGCCCTCGCCGCGGAGGACGGATGGACGGTTCTCGAAGTCAGCGCAACCGCGCGCGGCCCGCTGGTTGGGCTGATGGCGATCCCGCTCACAGCCACAGCGCACGCGCGGCCAGAGGACGCGCCGTGAGCGGGGCTGTGTCATGAGCACGGAGTGTCGCATGAGCAGGTCTGCCGGGCAGGTCCTACAGGGTCGACCGCTGCCTGGCGGGATCGCTGCCGGGCCGGGCGCGACGGCGGTTACCGCCCGGTGCGAGCGCGGATCGGGAACTGTGCTGGTGGCTGCCTTGGCGATGGTTGCGCTGATGCTCATCGCGGCGTCGGTCCTGCTGGTGGGCGCGGCTGTAGCCGCATCACGGGCGGCATCCGCGGCCGACCTCGCCGCTCTGGGAGCTGCCGACGCCGCCCGCGGCCTACGCGGGGGAGAGCCGTGTGTGGTGGCTCGGGAGATAGCTTTACGCCACGGAGCCCGGCTGAACGCCTGCGAGATGACTGGCCCGCACGGCCACATCGTCACGGTGCGCACCGTCGTCGCGACGATCTCGATCCTCCCGGACGCGCGCGGGGCGGCCCGAGCCGGGCCGCCCCCAGAACTGGCAGCAAGCCCGGCGGGCGGCGCCGCACCAGCTGGTTAGCGCCAGCTTATGGGCCAGCGCTGGTTCAGGGGATGAGCAGGGGCGACGCCGCGACGGTATGGACAGGCCCGTCCTCCTGGGCCAGGATGGCTGACAACAGTGTGACAGCGCCGGCCTTGCTCAACGGGTTGTTGCGGTTTCCGCATTTGGGTGACTGGACACAGGATGGGCAACCAGCGGCGCAGGCGCAGGATCTGATAGCGTCCCTGGTCGCGCGCAGCCATACCCGTGCAGCCTCGAATCCGCGCTCGGAGAATCCGGCGCCTCCGGCGTTCCCGTCGTAGACGAAAATGGTCGGCAGCCCCGTGTCCGCGTGCAGTGCCGTGGAGACCCCGCCGATGTCCCACCGATCGCTTGAGGCGACCAAGGGGAGCAAGCCAATGGCCGCATGCTCGGCGGCGTGTAGGGCGCCGGGCAGCTCCTCGTCCGGGATGCCCGCGCGGTGAAGCAGCTCGACGCCGAGCTCGAACCAGACACTCTTGGTCAACAAGTCCCGAGCTTCCAGATCCAGCGATTCCTCCCCCAGGATCTCATTGGTGCTGAACGCCTTGCGCTGGAAGGAGACGACCTGCGTGGTGACCCGGACATCTCCAAAACGCACCTTCACCCCGCCCCAGATCGATGCCAGGCCTCCACCGATAACCTCGATGGTGGTCAGGTCACGCGCCTGCGTATAATAGTCCGGCCTCGCCCGACGGACTACCACACACTGGTTTTGTTCGTCGAGTTCCTCCACCAGGTAGGTAGCGCCCTGGTGGACATAGACGGCGCCGTGATGGGCCTGATAATGGCTTTGGGCGGAGTCCATGCTGCCCAGGACCAATCCGCTGGCCGAATCCACGATGGACAATGGACTGCTTCCGTCTCCGCGGAGGCTCACCAGCGCAGCAGCGCTCTGTGGGTGCGTCCAGAACCATCCAGCCGGTCGTCGCCGAAGGTACCCTTGTTCCACCAATTGGGCGAGCAGCGCTTCGCTTCCAGAACCAAAAGCGCCCAGATCTCCGGGGCCCAACGGAAGTTCCGCCGCCGCCGCGCACAGGTGGGGTCCCAGAACATACGGGTTGGTCGGGTCGAGGACCGTGGCCTCGACGTCGAGGTCGAAGACCGCTTCCGGGTGGTGCACGAGGAACGTATCCAGCGGGTCGTCGCTGGCGACGAAGGCGGCCAGCGCATCCTGCCCCGAGCGTCCGGCTCGGCCGATCTGCTGCAGCAGTGATGCTCTGGTTCCCGGCCAGCCTGCGATCAGGACGGCATCGAGCCCGGAAATATCGATACCGAGTTCAAGGGCCGAGGTGCTCGCTACTCCGAGGAGCTCGCCGCTGCGCAGCGCTGACTCCAGGGCCCGGCGTTCTTCAGGAAGATAGCCTGAACGGTACGCTGCGACCCTGGTGGACAACCCGGGATGAACATCGTCCAGGTGCCGCTGAGCCAGTGTCGAAATGCGCTCGGCGCCCCTGCGGGATTTGATGAACGCGATGGTGCGCACCCGGGCGGCAACGAGGTTGGCCAGCAGCTCCGAGGTCTCCGCGATCGCTGTGCGGCGGGTGGGCGAGCCGTTTTCGCCGGCGAGGGTGGTCAGCGGCGGCTCCCAGAAAGCGACCGTAGTTGAGCCGTGGGGAGAGCAGTCCTCGGTCACCGCGGCGACCGGAGCGCCAATGAGCTGGCCGAAGGACGACGCCGGATCGGCTGACGTTGCGGAGGCACCGATAAACACCGGCGCTGCCCCGTAGGATTCGCAGACCCGCCGCAGGCGCCGCAGCAGATTCGCCACATGGGAGCCGAAAACTCCCCGGTAGGAATGCGCTTCGTCAATCACTACGTAATCCAGTCTGCGCAGGAAACGGGCCCACCCCGCATGGTGGGGCAGGATGCCGTAGTGCAGCATGTCGGGATTGGCCAGGACCACATTCGCGTGGTCCCGGATCCACCGTCGCGCGCCGGGATCAGTATCGCCGTCGTAGGTTTCCGCACGGACGCTCGGTAGCCCCAGGGCTGCGACCGCAGCCAGCTGGTCAGCAGCCAGCGCCTTAGTGGGAGCAAGATAGAGCACTGTGGAACCAGCCCGGGCCAGGCTCGCCCGCGTGTCATTCTCAGCGCGGTGGACCCGGTCCAGAGCCGGCAACTGGTAGGCGAGGGACTTTCCGGACGCGGTTCCCGTGGCGATGATCGTGTGTGTTCCAGCATGGGCCGAGTCCGCACCGGCAACCTGGTGGCGCCATGGTTCAGTGACCCCGCGCAGGGAAAACGCGGCGATCAGATCCGGGTGCACCCACTCCGGCCAGGGCGCGTGAATGGCACTGCGCGCCGGGATGTCCCGCACGTGGACCAGTTGCTCCGGATCTGGCCCGGCTCCGAGCAACGGAATCAGGGAATCATGCAGCGCCACGTACACATTCTGTCATCCGCGCCGTTCAAAGGTGACGACGTCGGCCTGGTGCTCCCAGCCCAGGTATTCGTACAGCGCCCGGCCATCCGGGGATGCCAGCAACAGTCCGGTGCGGACATCCTCCTGAAGGACGTCCGCGGTGAGAGCGCGCATGACGTACGTAGCGAGTCCGCGCCGCCGGAACTTTTCCGCCGTCAGTATGCCGTCGTACACCGCCGCATCCGCAACAACTGTCACCGCACCGCTGGCGGCGTGCTCGTCGTTCCAATTCACTGTGACGCGCCGGCAGGTCGCCCCGTGCTCGCGCAGGAGCGCTAAACCATCATCCGGCAGCCGCGGATCCTCAACGTCCTGTTCCATCATGTTGGTGCTCATCAACGACTGCGGTTCGCCCGCCTTGTGCAGTCCTAGGGATAACCCGAGCGGCAGGAGGTCACGCAGCCGGGTAGTCACAATAGTCAGTGTGCGGCCAGGGTCAGCGCGGGTCTCCTCGGCCGCAGCGCGAAACGTGTCGACGTCGGGCTCGGCAAGGAAATGTTCCGTCCAGCCGCCATTCTCCGCATGGTGCACGGATACGGTGCTGCCGTGGTTCTCCAGTGCGTATCCCCGGCATATGGACCATCCGGTCAGCCAGATATCAAACAGTGTTCCGCCCGCGTGTGCACCCATGTGCTGACCCTAGTGCGCATGCTTACCGAAAAGAATAGGACGGGCGAAGAGTGACGATTTTGAGACACAACGTAGGCTTAAACCCGTGTCCATGAACCGCATTGTCCTCTACTACGCTTTCACGCCCCTTGCTGATCCGGAGGCCATCCGCCTGTGGCAACACACCCTGGGCGAAAGTCTCGGGCTGCGGGGACGGATCCTCATCTCCGGTGACGGCATCAACGGTACCGTCGGTGGGGAACTCGGCGCCGTCAAACGCTATGTCAAAGCGACACGGTCCTACCCGGCATTCAAAAAAATGGATATCAAATGGTCCGAGGGCGGGGCTGACGATTTCCCCCGGCTGAGCGTGAAGGTCCGCGAGGAAATCGTGTCCTTCGGAGCTCCCGGTGAGCTGAAAGTCGATTCCGGGGGTGTGGTCGGTGGCGGGACGCATCTGCGACCCGAGGAACTGCATGCCCTCGTGGAGGAAAAACGCTCCCACGGCGAGGACGTTGTCTTCTTCGACGGACGCAACGCCCTCGAAGCGCAGATCGGCCGATTCAAAGGCGCGGTGGTGCCAGAAGTGTCCACCACCCACGATTTCATCGCCGAACTCGAATCAGGGAAGTACGACGAGCTGAAGGACAAACCGGTTGTCACCTATTGCACCGGAGGAGTCCGCTGTGAGGTGCTCTCCAGCCTGATGATCAACCGCGGGTTCCAGGAGGTGTACCAATTGCAGGGCGGAATCGTCCGGTACGGGGAAACTTACGGCGATTCAGGTCTCTGGGAAGGGTCGCTGTACGTTTTTGACAAACGCATGCACCTGGAATTCAGCCCGGACGCGGTGACTATTGGTGCCTGCATCCGTTGCCAGGCGCCGACCAGCAAGTTCGAAAACTGCTCGAATCAGTCCTGCCGCAACCTGACCCTGTATTGCGCGGGATGCGCGGCTGACC
>DGBL01000025.1:5410-8023 GCA_002384315.1 Micrococcaceae bacterium UBA4005
GCGCTGCTGTGGCTTCTGGGCGGCGCCCTGGATTCGGCCACTCTGCGGCGGGCATTCCCCCGAACCGGCGCTGCAGGGCTCGAGGCTCTCCGGCTCATCGAGGCAGCGCCTAGCAAACAAGCGCCTGACAAGCAAGCGCCTGACGAGCGGGCACCCCGGCAGTGGCGCGCCAGCNNCAGGATGTGGCGGACGCCCCGTATGCGGGACAACCTTCGTTGCTGGACGCACTCACCGGGGATCTCACCGCGATGGACTACACCGTCGACGGCGTCGAAAGCTTCCTCGGCGCGGACGCACACGCCGCCCTGGGCCGAGACCAGCCTGTCCCCGCCCAGTTGGCCTGCGCCGCCGGGCTACGCGGCGGCGAACAGGCGCCGATCGCTGCGGCCGCGCTGCTGTGGCTTCTGGGCGGCNNGCGGACCTGCGCCCGTACGCTTCCGACGTCGGCGGAGGCCTGTGGGTGGCAAGCGATGTCGGCGCCGCCCACCGCCCCGGAGTGCTGCGGCGGGACCATGTCCTGGGTATTGGAGGTGCGTCCCTGACGCTTGCGCAATTTACGGTCCGCGCTCCCCTCGAGCGTGCCCTTGACCTTGGCACCGGCTGCGGAATCCAGGCGTTCCATCTGCTCGCTCACGCGCGGCACGTGACCGCAACCGATATTTCCGTCCGTGCGCTTGCCTTCACCCGCTTCAACCTGCTCCTCAACGCAGCCACACTGGGAATCGACCGCACCGATCCAGGTGCGCGGGTTAGCTTGCGGCAGGGAAACCTGTTGGAGCCGGTGCGCGGGGAAACCTTCGATCTGATCGTTTCCAACCCTCCGTTCGTCATCACCCCGCGCACCCCGGAGGATACTGCCGGGTCCATCTACTCCTACCGGGACGCAGGATTGACCGGAGATGCTGTGGTGATGGGCCTGCTGCGGGACCTGCCGGGCTTCCTTGTCCCCGGGGGTGCCGCGCAACTGTTGGCGAACTGGGAGGTCCGTGGCAGTGCAGCCTGGACCGAACGGCTCAGAGGAGTTCTGGATGCGCCATCTGCGCCGGCCGGGGCGATCGATGCCTGGATCATCCAGCGCGAACTGCTGCCCCCGATGGAATATGCCGAAACGTGGCTGCGTGATGCTTCCGGGCAGCGGGACCCAGCTGCCCATGCCAGCGACTACGCGGCCTACCTGGACGATTTTTCCGCTCGCCAGGTGACGGGGATAGGCTTCGGCCTGGTGTGGCTGCGCCGATCCGCGCCGAACGAAGCGGGGGTGCAGGCAGCTGGAGGCCTACGGTGTTTCGAACAGCTCACCCACGAGGTTGAGCAGCCCCTCGCACCGCACGTAGCCCGCGCCGTCGAACGCCGCGACTGGCTGGCCGGCCACCAGATTTCCACCCAGCGACTCACCGTCGCCTCCGATGTCACCGAAGAACGGCATCAGCGTCCCGGCGCCGAGCACCCCGGCGTCATCCTGTTGCGCCAGGGGGCGGGGTTCCGGCGCACCACACTGCTCAGTACGGAACTCGCGGGACTGGTCTCGACCTGCGACGGCGAACTGTCCGTGGGACAGATTGCCAGTGCGCTCGCCGGCTTGCTGGGACGTGAGGACCCCGCTTTCCAACAAAAGCTCCTCCGCGAAACAGCCGCCCTGGTCGAGGACGGGTTCCTGATTCCAGCCACCTGACGGTAGCAGTTACCCTTGTGCAAGAGTGGATACCGCATACTGTGAGGTGGGAGACCAGCTCCGGTATCCAGCCCCGCGAACACGCCACATACGGTGTGGTGTCCTTGTAACTAGGAGAGAAGTGCCCACTAAGGCAACGGAAAAGAAGTACGGCAAGAAGCTCGTCATCGTCGAATCGCCCGCGAAAAGCAAGACCATCGCGGGCTACCTTGGCGAGGGTTTCGAAGTCACGGCTTCCATGGGGCACATCCGCGACCTGCCCCAGCCCTCCGACCTGCCGGCGGAGTTGAAGAAGACCGCCGTGGGCAAGTTCGCTGTAGACCTCGATAACGACTTCGAGCCCTATTACGTGGTCTCCGCGGACAAGAAAAAACGGGTGGCCGAGCTCAAGGCCGCGCTGAAGGATGCCGACGCCTTATACCTGGCAACTGATGGGGACCGCGAGGGCGAGGCCATTGCCTGGCATCTGCTGCAGGTCCTCAAACCCAAGGTCCCGGTCTACCGGCTGACTTTTCCGGAAATCACGAAGGAAGCGATCCAGCGAGCGTTGCTGGAAATGCGCGACGTCGATATGCCGATGGTGGATGCCCAGGAGACCCGGCGCATCCTCGACCGCCTCTACGGNNGACCCGGCGCATCCTCGACCGCCTTTACGGCTACGAAATTTCTCCCGTGCTGTGGCGCAAGGTTGCCCGCGGACTCTCCGCCGGACGGGTGCAGTCTGTCGCGACACGGCTTGTCGTCGAGCGCGAACGCGAACGCATGGCGTTCCGGTCGGGGTCCTACTGGGACCTCACCGGGACTTTCGCTCCCGAGGACGCCGCGAAAGGGGATTCGTTCCCGGCCAAGCTTGTTGCCGTGGACGGGGCGCGGATTGCCGCGGGCAAGGACTTCACCGACCGCGGTGAGCTGAAGTCGACGTCCGTGGTGTGCCTGGATGA
>DGBL01000098.1 GCA_002384315.1 Micrococcaceae bacterium UBA4005
GTGGTCGGCCAGGTGCTGAGCATCGTCAAGGAGCCGCAGAGCAACGGGAAAACCATCAACTGGTGCCAGGTTCGCGTAGTTCCGGAAGGCCAGGAACAGCTGCTGCGCGGTGCGGGAATCGATCCTGGCGGAGTCCAGGGGATCGTCTGCGGCGCCCACAACTTCGCTGCGGGGGACAAAGTGGTCGTCACCCTTCCCGGGGCGGTCCTGCCCGGAGACTTCCGGATCAGCCCGCGCAGCACCTACGGCCACGTTTCCGCCGGAATGATAGCGTCGGTGCGCGAACTGGGCATCGGCGAAGACCACGACGGTATCCTCGTGCTCTCCACCCTGGGGTTGGACCCGGAACCCGGCACCGACGCCATGGCCCTGCTTGGACTCTATGACCAGGCCGCTGAGGTCAACGTCACCCCGGACCGCGGATACTGTTTCTCGATCCGCGGAATTGCCCGTGAATATGCGCACGCGACCGGCACCAGCTTCAAGGACCCGGCCGACGAGGTACTGGTCCCCGCTGCCACCGCGCCCGGCTATCTGGTGCGGCTGGAGGATCAGCGCCCCATTTACGGGGCGCCCGGATGCCGGCGCTTCGTGGCCCGCACGGTCCGCGGAGTCGATCCGTCGCGGCCGACCCCGCCGTGGCTTGCCGCACGGCTGCGCCTTGCCGGTATCCGCTCCATTTCGCTGGTGGTGGATATTTCCAACTACGTCATGCTGGAGCTTGGCCAACCGCTGCACTTCTACGACCTGGACAAGCTCTCCGGTGAAATTGTGGTGCGTCGCGCCGAAACCGGAGAAACACTGCGGACTCTCGACGGCAAGGAACGCACCCTCCATCCGGAGGACCTGCTGATCGCCGACGGATCCGGCCCCATTGGTATCGCAGGGGTGATGGGAGGGGCAGCCACCGAGGTTTCCAGCGCCACGATCAACGTGCTCATTGAAGCGGCGAATTTCGAGGAAATCTCCATCGCCCGTGCCCGACGTCGGCACAAGCTTCCCTCCGAAGCGTCCAAGCGCTTCGAACGCGGGGTGGACTGGCATGTGGCTGGAACTGCCGCCCAGCGGGCCGTCGAACTGCTGGTCAGCCTCTCCGGGGGGACCACGGACGGGCCGTTCACCGACGTCGGGGAAGCTCCGGCCGCCGTCGTCATCGACCTGCCTGCGGACTATGCCACCGCCCGCGTCGGAATCGACTTCACCCCCGAGCAGATCAGTGGAACGCTCACGGATCTGGGCGCGGCGGTGGAAACGTACGACGGCGGGTACCGGGTCACAGCCCCAAGCTGGCGCACCGACCTGGAGACCCGCGAAGATCTCACCGAGGAAATTGTCCGGCTGGTCGGGTACGAGCACATCCCCTCCCGGCTGCCAACCGCCCCGCCGGGGCGCGGACTGACCCGGATCCAGCAGCAGCGCCGCCGCGTACTGCAGGCCCTCGCCGATGCCGGTCTGACCGAAGTTCTCTCCTATCCGTTCGTGTCCCAAGAGAGCAACACACTATTCCCCGGAGTCGATGCGGCAGCAGGGGAGGGGAGATCGGTGCAGCTCGCCAACCCGCTCAGTGCGGACCTGGGCTGGCTGCGCCGGTCGGTGCTGCCGGGACTTTTCGAGGTCGCCAAACGTAACCATTCGCGGGGATTCCGGGATTTGGCGCTGTTTGAAGCAGGCCTGGTGTTCCTTCCGCAGGAAACCTCTGGTAGCACGGAGGTACCGCCGTTGGGCCAACTGCCCTCGGCCGATGTGCTCGATGCGCTGTACGACGGGCTGCCTGGCCAGCCGCAGACTATCGCTGCCGTTTTCACCGGCAACGATTCACCGGCTGCGGCTGGACACCAGCCACGGCCGTGGGACTGGGCCGATGCGCTGGATGTTATCCGGTTGATGGCTGACGTCGTGGGCGTGGACGTGCTGGTGGAACAGGGTTCCCAACCGGCTTTTCATCCCGGGCGGACTGCAGTCGTCCGGCTCCGCGGCGGTGAGGTACTTGGCTATGCCGGCGAACTTCACCCGAAGCTGATCGCCGAACAGAACCTCCCGGAACGTACCGTGGCTCTGGAAATCAATGCGGAGTTGCTCTTCTCGGCGTCGGCGGACGTGATTGTGGCCAGGCACCTCTCAACGTTCCCGGCCACGACGCAGGATGTCGCCCTCGTTGTCGAGTCGGAGCTGCCCGCCACCCGTCTGCTGGAGACGCTGCGCGAAGGTGCAGGCGAACTGCTCGAAGACGTGCAATTATTCGATGTTTACGCGGGCGACGGTATTGAGCAGGGCAAAAAGTCCCTAGCCTTCGCGCTGCGATTCCGGGCCCCCGACCGCACCCTTACCGCAGAGGAAGCCAGCGCGGCGCGTGAAGGCGCAGTGCAGCTTGCTGCCAGCAGGTACGGCGCCCTGCAGCGATAAGTGGGCTAGGGAAGCAGCAGGACCTTGCCGGTAGTCTTTCGCGCCTGCAGGTCCTGGTGTGCGCGGGCGGCTTCAGCCAGCGGATAGGTGGCCCCGATACGCACCTCCAGCGAACCGTCCAGAACCGACTGGAAAAGTTCCTCAGAGCGCCACCGGCGTTCGTCCGCGGAGAGTAGATAGTGGCC
The DNA here is from genome assembly GCA_002384315.1 of Micrococcaceae bacterium UBA4005. Classification (GTDB taxonomy): domain Bacteria; phylum Actinomycetota; class Actinomycetes; order Actinomycetales; family Micrococcaceae; genus Arthrobacter_D. Next base: position 2,589 of record DGBL01000098.1, read on the forward strand.
GATGCTAGGTCGGGTCACATAGAGTGATCCGCCCTGGTTGAGCCGTTGCAGGTCGAATTCCGGGACAGCTCCGGAAGCAGCGCCGAAAAGGACCATGGTGCCCCTGGTCCGGAGTGAGGCCAGGGAATCATCGAAGGTGGACAGGCCGACGCCGTCGTACACCACATGGACTCCCTCGCCATCGGTGAGATCCCGGACAGCGTCCGCGAATCCCTCATACCGGAGAACCTCATCTGCGCCTGCGGCCCGGGCCAGGGCTTCCTTCGCGGCGGTGGACACCGTGGTGATCACCCGCGCCCGTTTGGCCTTGAGTAGTTGTGTGAGCAGCAATCCAACGCCGCCAGCCCCGGCGTG
>DGBL01000160.1 GCA_002384315.1 Micrococcaceae bacterium UBA4005
ATCATGGTCAGGGTTTCCGGATTCGGCCAAGATGGACCATATTCACAGCGCGCCGGTTACGGCGCGATCGGCGAGGCAATGGGCGGACTGCGCTACGTGGTCGGAGACCCCTCCACACCCCCCTCGCGGGTAGGTATTTCCATCGGCGACACGCTGGCCGCGTTGTTCGCCACGATCGGCGCCCTGGCTGCACTACGCGAACGCGAAACCAGCGGGCGCGGGCAGGTAGTGGACTCGGCCATCTACGAGGCCGTGCTGGGCGTGATGGAATCACTGGTCCCCGAATGGCAGATCTCCGGCTATCAGCGCGAGCGCACCGGTGCAGTGCTGCCCAACGTGGCGCCCAGCAATGTCTATCCGACCAAGGACGGCACCTGGCTGCTCATCGCAGCGAACCAAGACACTGTTTTCAAGCGCCTCGCAGCCGCTATCGGCAGGCCCGAACTCGCCGAAAGCTCGGACTATGCGACGCACGGGGCACGCGGAGAACGCCAGGCGGAATTGGACGGCATCATCGGGGAGTACACCTCCACCCGCAGCGCGGAAGACCTTGAAGAACTGCTGGAACAAGCTGGCGTTCCCTCCGGAAAGATCTTCCGCCCGGTGGATATGCTCGCTGATCCGCAGTACCTGGCCCGTGAGACCATCACCAGCGTCGAGCATCCCGTGCTCGGGGCGGTTTCCATGCAAAATGTCTTCCCGCGGCTGAGCCGGACCACCGGAACGGTTCGTTGGCCGGGCCCGGAACTCGGCCAGCACACAGCCCCGGTCTTGGCTGGCATCGGTATCACCGCTGCTGAGCTGGATGACCTCCGTGAACGGGGCGTGGCATGAGCATTCCCCAGCTTCCTCCAAGCATCCGTCTGGTCGAGGTCGGGCTGCGGGACGGGCTGCAATCGGTCACTGAAACCATCCGCACCGAGCACAAGATCGAGCTCGTGCATCTACTCATCGACGCCGGAGTGCGCGAGATAGAGGCCGTTTCCTTCGCCCACCCGAAGGTCCTTCCCCAGCTCGCTGACGCGGCCGAGGTTATGGCTGCGGTCCCCCGGCTTCCGGGAATCACCTACCGGGGCCTCGCACCAAATCTGCGCGGCGCACAGCGGGCGGTCGAATGCGGCCTGGACGAGCTCGTCGTCGTCGTCTCCGCCGATGAGGAAGTCAGCCTGCGCAACCAGCGGCTGAGCGTCGACCAGATCCTGGCCGACCTGGCAACAATCGGCAACCTTACCCAAGCAGCCGGGGTTCGCCTAGTCGTGGCCGTCGCATGCGCGTTCTTCGCGCCAGCGCGCGGGCCTGTCACCCGCGCCGAGCGCCTACGCATCGTGGATGCGGCGGTGGACGCCGGCGCCCGGGGCGTCTATCTGGCGGCTACCTCAGGTGAGGAACACCCCGGGGAAATGTACGACGGTGTCGCCGAGGTGCGTAGGCTCTACCCCGAGCTGGAAGTCGGAGTCCATCTGCACAACCGCAACGGGTTCGCTCCGGCCAACGCGCTCGCCTCCATGATGGCTGGTGCCAGCTGGCTCGAAGGTTCCTTCGCGGGGCTGGGCGGCGATCTCTGGTTTCCCGGGGATCCCACGGTTCTCGGCAACGCCGCGCTAGAGGATCTGGTGCACCTGTGCCAGTGCCTGGACATTGAGACAGGCATCGATCTGGAGAAGTACCGGAAGGTCTCCGACCGGATCGTCGAGCTCACCGGCCGCCCGTCGTCGTCGTTCGTTTCCCGCGGCGGCACCCGCGCCGAACTCGCGGCCGCGCACTGGCCCGCCACATTGTGAGAATTTTCCCTCCCCAGCGGATACGGTAACCCCATGGAAACGAAGAACCACGACAGTGCGGATGTTCAGGCCGTCGACGAGAGCGCGTACGCCCAGGTGCGGGCCATGATTTCCTCCGGCGAACTGGCGGCAGGGTCCTGGCTGCGCGAAACTACTCTCGCCGAACGGGTCGGGGTGAGCCGTACGCCGATTCGTGAGGCGCTGAACCGGCTTGCTGCCGAAGGCTTGGTGGACATCAGCAAGAACAAGGGCGCACAGGTGGTCTCCTTCAGCCCGGAGGACATTGCAGGTCTTTACGATGTGCGGGCCGGTTTCGAACCGCACGCGGTACTACTGGCGGTTCCGCGGCTGAGCGACGAGGATGTCGACCAGCTTGCCTCCCTCGCAGCCAGGATGGAGGCCATTGTCGAATCGGGCGACCTCGACAAGCTCAGCGCCCTGAACAACGCGTTCCACAGTATGTTCATGGATCGCTGCGGAAACCGACACTTCGCCATCGCACTGCAGACCGTCATGCGGCCCGCCGTCGTCGCACACACTTTCCGCAAGTACAGTCCGGAAGCCCTCCACCGCAGTATGCTCCACCATGCAGAACTGGTCGCGGCCGCAGCAGCTGGCGACGGCGAATGGGCCGAATCGGTCATGCGCAGCCATATTCTCGCTGCCCGAAATGCTGCCGGAGCCAACCCATCGCCCCGCTAGGGCGATCTGCAGGGCCTCAGAGCGCGTCCGCAGCGCCGATCCGAACCGCTAGATTTAGCACATGGCCACACATGCACTCACCGACGGGCAGCCAGCCGTAGCCGAACACGCACACACCGGGGCCTGGATCGCTTCAGTGTTGCGTGCCCGCATCGCCGCCGGGGACCTCACCCCCGGTTCCAAGCTTTCCGAACATGCGCTGTGCGCGACGCTACGGGTCTCGCGGAATACCCTGCGGGAGGCCTTCACCACCCTCGCCAGCGAATCGATCGTGACCCGAATTCCGAACCGCGGCGTGTTCGTTGCCTCCCCGGGGGCGGAGGAGGTGCGCGAGATCTACCGGGTGCGGCGCACGATCGAGCCCGCGGCCGTTCTCTGGGGACGGCTCTCCCCCGCAGCCCTCGAATCGATGGACCGGATCGTCGCCAGTGCTGTGGCTGCCCGGGCGGGGCATTCGGTCCAGGGCATGGCGGACGCCAACCAAGCACTGCATAAAGCGGTCGTCGCCCTGACCGGCAGCAGCTCGCTCGAGCTGCTGATGGAACAGGTCCTGGCTGAGATGCGGCTGGTCTTCCATGCCATGGGCTCCGCGCCGGACTTCCACAGCCGGTACGTGGACCTCAATGTGAAGCTGGTAAGCCAGCTTCGCGCTGGCCATCGTGTGGAGGCTGCCAGCGAACTGCGCGCCTACCTCGACGCAGCCGAGGGCGAGTTGCTGGGCCATCTTGGCTCCACCGGTTAAGGAACCTGGTACTGGCTGTCGAGCGCACCGGTGATGAGCATACGGCCCGGAGCGTGGCCAATAGCCAGCGGCAGGCGCGCCTCCACGACCGCAGCCTGCGGGGTGACCCCGCAAGCCCAAAACATCGGGATATGCCCCGGTGGAATACGCACAGCGTCACCATAATCGGGCTGCGCCAGGTCGGCGATTCCCAGCTCTTCCGGTTGGCCGATATGTACCGGCGTTCCGTGAACGGCGGGGTAACGCGAGGTGATACGCACCGCGTCCGCGACCTGTGCTGCGGGCACGGGCCGCATGGAGACAACCAACGGCCCGGAAAGCCTCCCGGCTGGTACGCACTCACGGTTGGTCCGATACATGGGCACATTGACACCCTGATCGATGTGGGCCATCCGGATGCCACCTTGTTGGAGGGCGTGTTCGAAAGTGAATGAACAACCGATGAGGAACGTCACCAGGTCCTCACGCCAGTAGCCGGTGATGTTGGTTGGCTCGTCCACGAGTTCACCCTGGCGATACACGGTGTACCTCGGAACATCGCTTCGGATATCGCCCGCCCCGCCGAGCAGCGGACCCGTGGTTTCGCCGGCGTCCAGCACCCCGAGCAAGGGGCACGCCTTGGGGTTTCGCTGGGCAAAGAGCATGAAATCGAATGCGAACTCGCGCGGAAGGATCATCAGGTTCGCCTGCGCAAACCCAGCTGACCATCCCGCCGTCGGGCACGCAAGACCCTCACGGAAGCTAAGGCGAGCCGCCTCCGGGGAGATCAATGCGCGGTCCTTCCCGCTAACCCCTAGGCCCATAAGGCGGCTAGCCCGCGCAGCGAGTTCCAGCCCAGGAACAGCGTCAGTAGCCAGGCGACAACACCGACGCCCAGCAGCCACTTCGGATAGGCGTACCCGTGCAGCAGATCGCGCCGTCGCCAGGCGACCCAGAGCAGGACGCCGAACCCCACAGGGAGAATTAGTCCGTTGAACGCCCCGGCAAAGATCAACAGCTGCTGCGGAGCCTGTCCCAGGAAGAGGAACACCGTGGCGCAGAAGACGATAAAGCCAACCGTGATCAGGTTGCGGGTCCGGGGAGCGGTGCGCGAACTGGTGATAAATGACACCGAAGTGAAAGACGCTCCGATCACCGACGTCACGGCGGCGGACCAGAGAATCACGCCAAAAACCCGCATCCCGACCTCGCCTGCAGCGGCGCCGAACGCCTCGGCCGCCATGTTGTCACTGGTGAGGGCGACGCCGCCTGCCACGACACCGAATACGGCCAGAAAGAGCAGGACCCGCATGACGCCGGTGACAATAATCCCGAACACCGAGCTGCGCGTAATTTCGCGGACATTTTCGACGCCGGTGATACCCGAATCGAGCATGCGGTGCGCTCCCGCGTAGGTGATATAGCCGCCGACGGTCCCTCCAATGAGGGTGGTAATGATCAGGAAGTCAATCTTTTCGGGGAGCACGGCATTCTTCAGCGCTTCGCCCACGGGCGGTGCGGCGACAATCGCCACGTACACCATCAACAGGATCATGACCGCTCCGAGGACCACCACGATCCGGTCCAGGGCCACGCCAGCGCGTTTGCTGAGGAAGATAAAGATCGCCACCAGCGCCGAGGCCGCGCCGCCGATCTTCGGGTCCAGCCCCAGCATCGCGTTCGCACCGAGGCCAGTTCCGGCGATGTTGCCGATATTGAAGATAATCCCACCGGTGAATACCAGTGCGGCGAGGAACCATCCGACACCGGGCAGAACCTTGTTCCCCAGTTCCTGGGCTCGCAGGCCCGAAACCCCGACAACGCGCCAGACGTTCATCTGGACCGCTATGTCCACCAGAATCGACGCCAGGATGGCGAAGGCGAACGCGGCGCCGAGCTGGACGGTGAAGACGGTGGTCTGCGTGATGAAGCCTGGGCCGATCGCGCTGGTGGCCATCAGGAACATCGCTCCGAGCAGCCCAGTGCGCCGGGCTGAGGAGGTGAGGGTAGGGGTGGTGCCGCCGGGTGCCATGAGTCCATCCAATGTCGAGCGGGTGACCGCAGTCACGATGAGTGTCTCCGGGAACACTACAGGTCGTTGAACAATCCTGGCAAGGGATTGTTCAACAATACCTCCGCGGGCGACGGCGGTGGGCGGCGCCCTCCTCCGCCTGCCGCCAAGCAGCTCTACGCGCTGTATCTGCGGGTGACGCGCTTCTCGGCCCAGCGCAGGGCAAACCCGGGGATCACCGCCAGCACCGCGATGAAGACCACCTGTCCGGCGATATGATCCACCTGCACATTGGCGACGTTGGAGACCAGTTCCCTACCCAGCCCACTTTGGGCGGAGAACATCTCAGCCAGGATAAGACCCAGCAGCGTCAACCCGAAGGCAATCCGCACCGCCGTGACAATAGAGGGCAACAGCGCCGGAATGAGGATCGAAGTCAGCCGCTGATGCCACGGCATCACCAGCACCGCCGCAAGCTTGAGATAGTTCCGGTCAAGTGCGCGCGTGGCCGCCATGACCATCAGTGCGATCGGGAAGACTCCATGAAAAAACGCAAAAGTGAGCCGACTGGCGTCCCCGATGCCCAAGAACAGCAGGAAGACCGGGTATAGCGTGACTTTCGGGATGCTATAGAGGGCGAATAATGGCGTCTCGAAGATCGCTGACCAGAAGCTGGACAATCCCAGTGCGAACCCGGCCAACGTCCCGACGACGACCGCGAGGAACCAGCCAGCTGCGAGCAACCGCAGCGTGGACCAGATGCTGGCCTGGAAACCCGGCGTGGAGAGGTCCTCGGCCAGCCGGGCGAGGGATTCGATGGGGCCGGGGAAGACCACGCTGTCGACCACGACCGCCAGGACCGCCCAGCTGGCAAGGATGACGGCGGGAAGAATCAGGACCCATCCGAGTGAGGACAGCATCCCCCGCAACGGGCGGGCCGCAGTGCCAGGCATGGTGGTCGTCATGGAAGGACCCTTCTGGATCGACGCCGTAGCGCCGCCGCGAACGCGGAATTGAGCCCCAGTGCCAGGGCGAACACCAGCAGGACGCCGGCGTACATATCGGTGATGGCGAAGTCGTTGTAAGCGTTGGAAATAAAATGTCCCAACCCGCGGGTGGAAAGAACGAATTCGCTGGCGAGGACCATGATGAGGCTGTAGGACAACGCCAGGCGTAATCCAACGCTGATTTGCGGCAGCGCTGCGGGAAGCAGCACCTTGAACATGCGCTGGGAGCGGGTGAGGCGCAGGACTGCGGTCAGCCGAATAATGGAGCGCGGAATGGCATCCAGGCCATCCACTGTCGCACTGATCATCGCGACCACCGCGAACAGGGTCGCCAGGAGCACGATAGGCAATACTCCGATTCCCATCAAGGCCACCAGCAGGGGGTAGAGCGCGAAAGTTGGGATCGCGTAATACGTGGCCAGCCAGGGATCGAAGATCTTGCGCATCCAGGGGAAGGCCCAGATGAGCACCCCCATCAGAATCCCGGCTCCAACAGCCAGCACGAAGGACACCCCGATCGAAAGCAACGACGGCACTAAGTCGGTCTCCAAGAAGACCGGATCGATCAGCAGCGCAAGCGCCCTCAGCACCATCGCACTGAGCGGCACCAACGCAAAGGTATCCACCAAGCCCAGTCTCGGCGCCGCTTCCAGCANNCGAACTCTTCATCACCGCCCGCCCTGCTCGGCCAGCGCCCGTTGCGCCTCGTTTTTCAGGACCGACCAGATTTGTTCAATCAGGTGGGTGGCCACGCTGGAACCCACCATGGTCGGTTCCCGTTCCGGGGGGAGGTCCACCGGAACGTCCAAAAGAATTTTTCCAGGCCGCGCACCCATGACCAGCACCCTATCGGAGAGCAGAACGGCCTCCTGGATGCTGTGGGTTACGAACAGTACGGTGGCGTTGGTTTGCCGCACCACACGTAAGAGTTCCAGCCCGAGCACCACGCGGGTCTGTTCATCTAGGGCACCGAACGGCTCGTCGGCCAGGATCAGGTCCGGGTTGGTACTGAGGACCCGGGCGATCGCCACACGCTGGCGCATGCCCCCAGAAAGCTGATGAGGATACCGGTCCGCGAAGTCGGACAGCCCGACGCGGCGCAACACCTCGCGTGCTGTTTCCTGTCGCTGCCTGACCGGCACCTTTTGGACTTCGAGGGCGAAGGCCGCGTTGTCCAGCACCGTCCGCCAGGGCAGGACGGCGGCTTCCTGGAAAATCACCCCGGTCTGGCGCCGCGGGCCTTTGAGCGGCTCGCCGTCAATGAGCACCCTTCCCCCATTGCCGGTGTTCAGCCCGGCGACGATGTCCAGCAGGGTCGACTTTCCGCACCCGCTCGGTCCCACCAGGGTGGTGAACGTTCCGGGCGTCAGCTCCTGGGTCGTGGCGCTCAGCGC
>DGBL01000215.1 GCA_002384315.1 Micrococcaceae bacterium UBA4005
TCCCGGTTCGCCGCGATGACCCCACCGAAAGCTGAGACCGGGTCACAGGCGTGGGCCCTGGCATGCGCGTCGGCGATCGCGTCCGGCGCATTCGGGGCCGCGATCGCCACTCCGCACGGGTTGGCATGCTTGATGATGGCGACCGCGGGCTCCTCGAAGTCGAATGCTGCGCGTAACGCGGCATCGGCGTCAACAAAATTGTTGTAGCTCATGGCCTTGCCGTGGAGCTGGTCCGCCTGGGCGATCCCGGGAGTCGCGCCCTTTTCGACGTAGAGCGCAGCCTCTTGGTGAGGGTTTTCCCCATACCGGAGTACTTCGGCGCGTTCCAGCGCGAGCCCGGCGTAGGCAGGCCAGGATGCGGGCCCGTCGCCGTCGTCGTCGTGACCGAACTGCGCTGCCGTCCACGACGCAACAGCGGCGTCGTAAGCCGCGGTGTGGGCGAAGGCCAGTGCTGCCAGCCGGCGTCGGGCACTCAACTCGAACCCACCGCTGGCAGCTGCGGACACGACGTCCGTGTAGCGCGCCGGATCGACCACGACGGCAACCGAGGGGTGGTTTTTCGCGGCCGAACGCACCATCGCCGGGCCGCCGATGTCGATTTGTTCAACGACGTCGTCCTGGCCCGCTCCGGAATTGACCGTTTCCACGAACGGATACAGATTCACCACGACCAGATCGAAAGGTTCAACGTCGAGGTCCGCCAACTGGTCGAGATGCTCCTGGCGGCGGCGGTCCGCGAGAATGCCAGCGTGCACGCGCGGATGCAGGGTCTTGACCCTGCCATCCAAGCATTCCTGGAAACCAGTGAGCTCGGAAACCTCGGTGACCGGTACGCCTGCAGCTGCGATCCGCTGGGCAGTGGAGCCGGTTGAGACGATACTCACCCCTGCGCTGTGCAGGCCCCGGGCCAGTTCCTCCAGCCCCGTCTTGTCGTAAACCGAGATCAGTGCGCGGCGGAGCGGAATACGGTCAAGGTGGGTGAAGGTCACGCAGGTCTCCCGGGGAATGAAGGGTGGGTCGGCACTCCAGTCTAACGGCGGGACGGTAAAGTTTCCTCAGCACCCTGCCACATGAAAGGCATCATGAGCCCCACACAAACTCTCCCCACCGGTGATCAGGTGGTGCAGGACCTACCCTGGCGGTGGCGGGTCCAGGGAAAGATCTTTCTCATCGGCGGTCTCGGATTCATGTTCGACGCCTGGGATGTGACCCTCAACGGCTACCTCATCCCGATGCTCTCGGACCACTGGGACCTGACCATGGGCCAAGCCGCCTGGGTGGGCACCTCGAACCTGATCGGCATGGCGGTAGGCGCCTTCGTCTGGGGTTCCATCGCGGATTTACTCGGACGCCGGGCGGCGTTCACCGCAACGTTGCTGATCTTCTCAATCTTCACCGTGCTCGGCGCTTTTTCGCCCGACTTCTTCTGGTTCTGCGTGCTCCGCTTCGCTGCCGGCTTCGGTCTGGGCGGCTGTATTCCTGTTGATTACGCCCTCGTGGGTGAATTCACCCCGCGCCGGCAGCGTGGACGAGTCCTGACGGCAATGGATGCGTGGTGGCCCATCGGAGCGTTCCTCTGCGGGGTCGTCACCACGGCCCTCGTAGCTGCGTTCGGCGACTGGCGTTACACCATGCTGGTGATGGTGCTGCCTGCCCTGCTCGTGTTCTGGGTGCGCCGTTCCGTGCCCGAGTCTCCGTTGTACTTGGTGCAGCGCGGCCGGCGCACGGAAGCGGAAGCAGTGATCAATTCCCTAGTGGAACGAACCGGAGCCGAACACCGGCCATGGCAACTCCCAGAAGCGGCGGACACCCCCAAACTCTCGCTGGGCTCCCTGTCCGGTCAGCTCAGTGGACTCTGGCGTTTCAACTGGCGCATTACCCTGACCGCCTGGAGCCTCTTCCTGACCATCCTGCTGGTCTACTACGGTGCCCTGACCTGGATGCCGAGTATCCTGCGCGCCGCCGGTTACGCCCAATCGGTGGCATTCCTCACCACTGCCGCGATGACCGGCGTCGGGCTGTTCGGAGTGATTGCCGCCGCCCTGCTCGTGGAACGGACCGGACGCAAATGGTTGTTGGCCGTCACGGCGACGCTTTCCGCCGTCGTGCTGGTAATTTTCGCGCTCCTAGTCGAGCTGCCCGCCGCGGCCACCGCCCTGCTGCTGTTATTCGGGTTCCTCATCCAAGTGGCCATTCCGGTGCTTTACACCTATGTCTCCGAGCTGTATCCGACCGAACTGCGCGGCTCGGGCTTCGGCTGGGCGTCCACCGTGTCGCGGGTGGGAGCCGGGCTCGTGCCGCTGATCTTCGGGGCATTCCTGTGGCCGTACCTGGGATTGCCGCTGACGTTCGCACTGACGGGCGCCCTGGTGCTGGCTGCGGTGCTGTTCATGGCCCGGAATGCTCCCGAGACTCGCGCGGCGCAGCTGGTCTGAGCACCGACGCGGCATCTGGCGCCGCACCCGCCGACGATGACGCACTGGGTGCAAGCGCTTTCACGTGTCGTTGACTTTTGATGTGACGTGGAACACTCTGGAGGGGAATTTC
>DGBL01000026.1 GCA_002384315.1 Micrococcaceae bacterium UBA4005
CGACGAAGTGCTCTATATTGCGGAGTCGCCCGAGTCCGGGGCGGAAATTTCGCTGGCGTTGGCCAAGGCCTTTACCGAGGACGACCTGCTGCCGTCGGCCCGGGTGTCCATGGTGTGGGGCCGGGTGCTTTCACGGCTGGGAGATATCTACGGGCCCACCGTCAACCTGGCGTCCCGGCTGACAGCCCTGGCCGAACCAGGGACTGTGCTCATCGATTCGTCAACCGCCGCAACCCTTAACGGGAACGAGAGCTTCGTGCTCATCCCGCAGCAGGCGCGCACTGTGCGGGGGTTCGGGGAAGTCCATCCGGTGACCCTTGCCCGGGGAACCGGCGTCGGGCTCGTGCTCGACTAGGTCCGCCGCCATGGGTAGTAATTCTCCCCAAGAGTAGGTCGGATAGTGTGTTTGGGTATGCATATTGATTATCCGGGGATATCTGGACGGCAGGATAAAATGGGTTCTGGAAAATCATCGGCGACGGGATCGCCGTTGTCCCTCGATAGCGGAGCGTCGACGGATCGGGGTCTGCATCGAGAAACGAATGAGGATTCGCTCCTGGCCGAGTATCCAGTATTCGCTGTGGCCGACGGCATGGGTGGCCACGAATCTGGTGAGATTGCCAGTGGTATCTGCATCCGCACCTTGCAGGAGAGCGGACTAGTTGGCCAGCCGCTTGTGGAGTTGAAGGCCGAGCAGCTTCGATCGGTCCTCGCTGAAGCTGATGCAAATATTCGCGCCGCGACCGGGGGACGGGCCGGGACCACGGTTACTGGTGCGGTCCTGGGACAGGAGGCTGGTTCTCCGGCCTGGCTCGTGTTTAATGTCGGAGACTCGCGCACCTACCGGCTTAGCCGAGGAGTGCTTGAACAGCTCACGGTCGATCACTCAGAGGTTCAGGAGCTTGTCGATGGCGGTCACATTAGTGCCGAGGCGGCTCTAGTCCACCCGCGTCGGCACGTCGTCACCAGGGCACTGGGAACCGGCGGCGATCTTGAAGCTGACGTCTGGTTGATGCCAGCCCTGGATGGAGACAGATTGCTCATTTGCTCCGACGGTCTGGTCAACGAGGTTGGGGATGAAGCGATCTTTGAAATTCTGGTGTCGGTGGCTGATCCGCAGGAGGCAAGCGATGCGCTGGTAAAAGCGGCGTTGTCGTACGGTGGGCGGGACAATATTTCGGTGATTGTCGTTGACGCACGGGCCACCGGCGGCGGAGGCGGGTCAGGGAGGATTTAAGGCAAGATGGAACGGTGAGCGCAGCGAATACCGATCCGGCCGAGGAAAGCCCCCGCCCCGCCAGGAAAATCCTGGCCATGGATAGCCCGCCCGACCCCGCACTGAGGGCGGACTACCAGCGACTGGTGGACGAAGTTCGAGCACACCGGGCCGCCTACTACCAGGACAACGCCCCTACTATTTCCGACGCTGAATTCGATGCCCTGTTCCGGCGGCTCGAGGAGCTTGAGGCCCTGCATCCTGAACTGGTGTCCAACGACTCTCCAACCCAGGAGGTGGGCGGCGACGTCGGGGCTGCCTTCGCGCCGGTAACCCACCTGCGGCGTATGTACAGCCTCGAGGATGTGTTTTCGATCGAGGAGTTGGATGTCTGGGTGAAGCGGGCCTCGGCCAGCGTGGAAAGTCAACGGCCCGGGGCGAGAATCCGCTGGCTTACGGAACTTAAGATCGATGGACTGGCGGTGAGCCTGCTCTACCGGGAGGGCGAACTGGTCCGCGCAGCCACCCGCGGGGACGGTACAACCGGTGAGGACATCACCCACAATGTCCTGACGATCGCATCGATCCCCCGCACCCTCGCTGGAGACCGCGTTCCGGCTGAACTGGAAGTCCGCGGTGAGGTGTTCTTTCCCTCCCGGGAATTCGCTGACCTGAACAAACGGATGGTGGATGCGGGCAAGGCGCCCTTCGCGAACCCCCGCAACGCGGCAGCCGGATCGCTACGCCAAAAGGACCCCGCCCTCACCGCCGAACGGCCGCTGGATATGTATGTTCACGGTGTTGGCCTGCACGTGGGTCTTGACGTTAAGACCCAGTCGGACACCTACGCGCTGCTCAAGGAGTGGGGGCTACCGATATCCCCGTACTTTCAAGTGCTGGACAGTTACCAGGAGGTCCTGGACTACATCGGGCACCATGGAACTCACCGGCACGGATTGCTCCACGAAATCGACGGGATTGTTGTCAAGGTTGACGATTTCGCATTGCAGCGGGCGCTCGGCCACACCTCGCGCGTGCCGCGCTGGTCTGTGGCCTTCAAATATCCGCCGGAAGAAGTCAACACCCGGCTGCTCGATATCCGGGTGAACGTTGGACGTACCGGTCGCGTCACCCCGTACGGGATGATGGAGCCGGTCAAAGTCGCAGGTTCCACGGTCGAAATGGCGACCCTGCACAACCAGGACGTTGTCATCGCCAAGGGCGTGCTGATCGGTGACATGGTGGTGCTGCGCAAAGCGGGGGACGTTATTCCCGAGATCGTGGGCCCGGTCACCGCGTTGCGGGACGGAAGCGAACGGGCCTTCGTCATGCCGACCCATTGCCCGTCCTGCGGTACAGCCTTGGCGCCAGCCAAGGAGGGCGACGTCGACATCCGCTGCCCGAATGCCCGCTCCTGTCCCGCGCAGTTGCGCGAACGGGTCTTCCATTTGGCAGGCCGTGGAGCGTTCGATATCGAGGCTCTCGGCTGGGAGGCCGCTACCGCACTCACCCAGCCCGCGGAGCCTGCCGAACCACCGCTTCGCTCGGAGGCGCAGCTGTTCACGCTGAGCATTGAATCCCTCGCGGACGTGAAAATCGAGCGCGACAAACGGGTCAAGGGCGTCGTCACCGGCACCGAACTGGTGCCTTATTTCTATTCAAGGGGCACCGCCAAAAAGTCCTCTGAGCCGACCGTCAACACGCTCAAGCTTTTCGCCGAACTGGACAAAGCCAAGACCCAGCCGCTCTGGCGGGTGCTGGTCGCGCTCTCGATCCGGCACGTCGGCCCGACGGCTTCGCGCGCGCTGGCGGCAGCATTCGGATCCATGGAGCGTATCCGCAACGCGTCGGAGGCGGAGCTCGCCGGGGTGGACGGCGTAGGACCCACCATCGCGGCGGCGCTGACTGAATGGTTCGCCGAGGACTGGCACCGCGAGATTATTTCCGCCTGGGCGGGCGCCGGGGTACGGATGGAGGACGACGTCGACGTGTCGACGCCGCGCACCCTCGAAGGCCTGACCATCGTCGTCACCGGTTCGCTCGAACGGTACAGCCGGGACGAGGCGAAAGAAGCGATTATTGCGCGCGGCGGCAAAGCTTCAGGATCAGTGTCCAAAAACACCAGCTTTGTGATTGCCGGGGAAAACGCGGGAAGCAAACTGGACAGGGCCGAACAGTTGGGCCTGCCCGTTCTTGACGAGGACGGGTTCACGAAACTTCTGCAGGAGGGCCCGGAGCCGGATGCCGGGAGGTAGCGCTCGCACGTCTTAATCCGGAGGCCGGAGCGGACCAGCGGAACAGCCTGTCACACTAGAAGAAACGTCGACAAACGAGGAGACCCCGTGGACATCAGCATTCGACCAGCAACCCAGGCCGACCTCGAAACGATCCGACGGATTACCGTGAACGCCTACGCCGAAGCCGGCTACATTGATGACGAATACGCGTACAACCACATCCTTACTGGGGTAGAGGCCAACGAGAAATTTGCTGCTCTGCTCGTCGCGGAGCTTGACGGCGAGGTGGTCGGCTCGGTTTTCCTCACCCGCGCCGGAGGCGAATACAGCGACGTGGCGCACGACGGCGAACTCGAATTTCGGATGCTCGCCGTGGACCCTGCCGTGCAGCGGCGTGGGATCGGACGCCGGCTCGTGCAGGCTGTACTCGAGCGGGCGCGGGGCGACGCCGGGACTACCGGTGTGGTGCTGACCACAGGCCCTGGCATGGTCGACCAGCACTCGCTGTATGAGTCGTTGGGCTTCACTCGAATCCCGCAACGCGACTTTTTCCTCACCAACGACTTCGCACTCCACGTTTATACAATTGCGCTCTGAGCACACCATGCCGATACCGGGAATCACGGTTCGTCCCGCCACACCGGAGGACTACGGGCAGATCCGCCGGATCACCGTAGATTCCTACCGCAGCGCCGGTTACTTCGATTCTCCCGACCACCCCTATCTCGCCGTACTGGCCGATGTTGAGCACCGTGCCCGGCACGCCGATGTGCGGGTTGCTGAACGCGACGGACAGATTATTGGAGCGCTGGCGATCGTCGAACCGGGTGGGCACTATGCCGATGTCGCGGTGGCCGGCGAACTGGAGTTTAGGATGCTTGCCGTGGACCCGGCGGTGCAGCGTTCGGGGGCGGGGCGTGCCATGGTCGAAGCTGTCATCTCCTATGCCCGCTCGCGCCCCGAGATCGATGCGGTGAGCCTGACCAGCCTGATGGATATGACCGCCGCCCACCGGCTGTATGAATCACTGGGTTTCAGTCGTGTCCCGGAACGCGATTGGGTGGTCCCGGAGGAGGATATCCAACTGTTGGTCTTCCGACTGCCGCTTCGCTGACGCGCCCGCCGCGCCAGTAGACTGAAGTCAAACACCACGCCACCGACCAGGGGAGATCCATGGCTGAGATCAATCGCGAGGACGTCGCCCATCTGGCGCGGCTCGCCCACATCGACATGAGCACCGCGGAGCTCGACCGGATGGCCGGGGAGCTTGCCGTTATCGTCGATTCCATCAAACGCGTGAGCGAAGTCGCCGGCGCGGATATCCCTGCTACCAGCCACCCCATTCCGTTGAGCAATGTCTACCGCGAAGACGTCATCGGGGAGACCCTGACGAATGAGGAAGCCCTGTCCGGAGCCCCGGACAACGCTGCCGGACGATTCCGCGTGCCTGCCATTCTGGACGGGGAGTGACCATGGTGGATGTGACCAGGCTCAGCGCGGCCACACTCGCCGCACGTCTCGCGGCGAAAGACATCTCCGCTGTGGAGGTCACCCAGGCCCACCTGGACCGGATCTCCGCCGTGGACGGCGCAGTCAACGCCTTCCTGCACGTCAACACCGCTGAAGCGCTCCTAGTCGCCGCGCAGGTGGACAAGGAACGCCTGAACGGCGATGCCCTG
>DGBL01000235.1:0-2123 GCA_002384315.1 Micrococcaceae bacterium UBA4005
GTAGAACATGAAGGTCTGCTCGAATTCGAACTTAATCTTATCCTCGGAGTCGCGCCGGATCTTTTCGACAATCGGATCAAGATGGCCCAGCTCCGAAGTGCCACCCAGGTTGTCGTCCCAGTTCGCCGACCATTCGATTTTGGTGTCTTTCCCGGTAATCAGCGACTTAGGCCGTGCGACCGGAAAATCGTCGCCAAGGGGCGCGGAGGTCAGGTTCTCGTAGTCGTAGGTCCAGGGTTCGTAATAGTCCTTCAGTTCGGGCTGCACCGGGCTGGCGAAGATCCCGAGAAGTTTCTTGAGCCGTCCGCCAGACCGCAGCACCAGGCGGCCGCGCTTGTTGACCTTCCAGCCTCCCTGCCATTTGTCCTGATCCTCGTGCCTGCGGGGGTAGCCCTGGCCCGGCCGGGTCTCAACATTGTTGAACCAGACGTACTCGACCCCAGCACGGTTCGTCCAAGCCTGTTTGCACGTAACCGAACACGTGTGGCAACCGATGCACTTGTCAAGGTTCATCACCATTCCGACCTGAGCCATGACCTTCATCAGTACCGGACCTCCTGTGAGCGACGACGAATAGTGGTGACCATATCGCGCTGGTTACCGGTAGGGCCGAGATAGTTGAATGCGTAAGTGAGCTGGCCATACCCGCCGATGAGATGGGTCGGCTTCACCAGCAGCCGGGTCACCGAATTGTGGATTCCGCCGCGCCGCCCGGTCGCCTCGGACTTCGGGACGTCGATGGTCCGCTCCTGGGCGTGATGAACGTACACCACACCCTCCGGCATCCGGTGGCTGACTACCGCCCGTCCAACGAATACTCCGTTAGCGTTGACGCATTCGATCCACTCGTTGTCCGCAACCCCTATCGCAGCAGCGTCCTGCACACTCATCCAGCAGGTTGGACCGCCCCGGGACAAAGAGAGCATCAGCAGATTGTCCTGATATTCGGAATGGATCGACCATTTGCTGTGCGGGGTCAGATACCGGACAGTGATCTCCCGGGAACCGTCAGCACCAAGCCGCGGCTCGCCGAACAGCCGGTGCATATCAAGCGGAGGCCGATAGATGGGCAGCGCCTCGCCGACGTCCCTCATCCAGTCATGATCCAGGAAGAAATGCATCCGTCCGGTTAGCGTGTGCCAGGGCTTGAGCCGCTCCACGTTGATGGTGAACGGCGCGTAGCGCCGCCCTCCGGTTTCCGACCCGGACCACTCCGGCGAGGTGATGACCGGAACCGGGCCCTGTTGCGTTTCGGCGAACGTAATGTGCCTTTCCTCCGAACCGGCCGCCAGATCCACCAGCGCCCGTCCGGTGCGTTTCTCCAACTGACGGAAGCCCTGCACTGCGAGTTCGCCGTTGGTTGTGCCCGAGAACGTGAGGATCGCCTCGGCGAATTTCGCATCCGTGTCCAGGGCGGGTCTACCATCGCCCGCTCCCCCGAGCATGACTCCGTTGCTACGTCCCAGGCGTTCCACCGCCCGGTCCATGGTGTAGGTGATGTTCTTGGTGGTGAATCCCAACGTGTCAGCCAGCGGGCCCACCGCCGCGAGCTTTTCAGCGATCGCCGTGTAATCCCGCTCGACAACGGTGAACACCGGAAGGTTTTTACCCGGAACCGCCGGAGTTGTGCCGTCCCTCCAGTCGCGTACCACTCCGCCCGGTTGGGCCTGCTGCCCCGGAGTGTCGTGCTGCATGGGCACGCTCACCAAGTCCTGGCGCACTCCCAGGTGGGTTTTGGCCTGGCGCGAAAACTCCTCCGCGAGCTGATGGAACATCTCGAAGTCGGTTTTGGACTCCCACGGCGGGTCAATCGCGGGGCTGAACGCGTGCACGAACGGATGCATGTCCGTTGAGGAGAGGTCGTGCTTTTCGTACCAGGTGGCGGCCGGGAAGATAACATCGGAGAGCAGCGTGGTGGAGGTCATCCGGAAGTCCGCCGAGACGAGCAGATCAAGTTTTCCCTCGGGAGTCTCCTCACGCCAGGTGACATCCCGCGGTCGGGTCATGGCCTCCTCGCTGGCGTTGCCGCGAACATTGTGGTGTGTGCCGAGGAGGTTCTTGAGGAAATATTCGTTGCCCTTGGCCGAGGAACCCATGAGGTTAGACCGCCAGAGCATCAGCGT
>DGBL01000235.1:2152-3673 GCA_002384315.1 Micrococcaceae bacterium UBA4005
GTGATCTGCTGCGCGACATACTCCGCCGGCGTAGCTGCCTCCCCCTTAGCGACGGCGTCCTGCGCTTCGTTCGCGACGTCCAGCGGGTTCCGGTTGAACTGTGGGTAGAACGGCATCCACCCAAGCCGCGCCGACTGCGCTATGGTATCCGCCGTATGCAGACCCTTGAGGTGACCCTCAGCCAGGGGTGAGCTCAGCGCGTCGGCGGAATATCCGTCGTTACGCCATTGCCCGGTGTGCATATACCAATAGGAGGTCCCCGTCATAGTCCGTGGCGGTCGGGACCAGTCGAGGGCGTTGGCCAGCGACAGCCAGCCGGTGATGGGGCGGGTTTTCTCCTGCCCGACATAGTGCGCCCAGCCGCCGCCATTGCGTCCCATGCACCCGGTGAGTAGGAGTAACGAGAGTATGGACCGGTAGGTCGCATCGCCGTGGAACCACTGGCATACGCCTGCCCCGAGGATGATCATCGACCGGCCGCCGGATTCTTCCGCATTACGGGCGAATTCGCGCGCGATCCGGATGCATTTGCTTGCTGGCACGGAGGTGATCGATTCCTGCCAGGCGGGCGTGTAGGGGGAGTCGCCGTCGTCGTAATCTTTTGCCCATTGGCCCGGCAGTCCCTCGCGTCCCACCCCGTATTGTGCCAGCATCAGGTCATAGACGGTGGTGACCGTGGCCCCGGCGACCGTGCGCACCGGGACACCACGGGTGAGCACCGATCCGGAGCCGTCGGGGGCCTCGAAGCACGGCAACTTGATTTCCGCAGTGCCTTCCCGCACCGCGTACAGGCTCAGGGCTGGCTTGACTTCGCCCAATTCGAGGTTCCATTTGCCTTCCCCGGAGGCGTGATAGCGGAACCCTAGGGAACCATTAGGAACGGCAGGTTCACCGGTAACTTCGTCGAACAGTACCGTCTTCCACGCATGGTCCGCATCGACGGTGGCGCCGGGCTCCGGCGGAAGATCAGCCGCGGTGAGGAATTTGCCCGGGACCAGCGAGGAGCCGTCCGGTGAGGGAACCAGCGTGACCAGGAAGGGCAGGTCCGTGTACTGCTTGACGTAGTCCGAGAAAAACGGGACGTCACGCTCCACAAAGAATTCGCGCAGGACCACGTGTCCCATCGCCATCGCCAATGCCGCGTCGGTGCCGGCCTGCGCGGGCAGCCACTCATCGGCGAATTTCGTGTTATCCGCGTAGTCCGGGCTGACGGTGACCACTTTGGTTCCCCGATACCGCACTTCAGCCATCCAATGTGCGTCCGGCGTCCGGGTTACCGGCACATTCGAGCCCCACATCATCAGGTAGGTGGCATCCCACCAGTCCCCCGACTCCGGGACGTCCGTCTGGTCGCCGAACACTTGGGGGCTGGCTACCGGCAGGTCCGCATACCAGTCATAGAAGGACGTCATGACGCCGCCAATGAGCTGCATGAAACGCGTTCCCACGGCATGGCTGACCATGGACATCGCCGGAATGGGAGAGAACCCGGCGCAACGGTCCGGGCCGTAGGTCTTGATC
>DGBL01000086.1 GCA_002384315.1 Micrococcaceae bacterium UBA4005
GACCATGACCACGAAGGCCAGCAGACCGTCCTTGAGCACGGTCCCGCGGATCCAGTGCCGGATCCCGGCGATCCGACGCGCGCTCATATCCCACAGGACGGTGAGGATCCCGAACACGGCGAGGTAGGGCAGGGCGGACCATTTGGTCCCCAGGGCCAGGCCCAGGCAGATGCCGGCCACGAGCCGCCAGGGCCGCAGGCCAAGCCACGGCCCGGAACCCATTAACGCCGACGTCGGCCCGTCCCCGGCGGAGCCCACCTGCCGCGCGAGGACGCGCGCGAGCCGCCGTCGTCCCTGGTCCCGGTCCTTCAGGAGCGCGGCGAAGGCGGCCAGCACCCAAAACATGAGGAAGATATCCAGCAACGAGGTGCGTGACTGGACCAGATGGTGACCGTCCACGGCCAGGAACAGCCCGGCGAGGGCACCCAACAGTACTGAGCCGAAGAGNNGTGCCGAGCGGATCCATGGGGTGGCCCGCGTTGAACGAATCGTTTGCGTCCTGCGGCCATTCCAGCTCATAGCCGGCGACCAGCAGCGAATAGGCGTCTTTGACGTAGTACGTCTCGTCGAAGACCAGGCTGCCAGGCTCATCGAGCCGGATGAACCGCAGCGCCCCGCCGAGGATCGCCAGGGCTACCGGCAGCAGCCAGGCCAGGAGGCCTGCCGGTGCGGAGCGCTCCAGCAGGCGGGCGAGCAGTTCCTCGCGCGTGTGGGACGCGTCCGGGGGGCGGAGCCAGGTGCGGCGGGGGGCGGCGGGGGCTTCCCCCGGTTCCAGGACGGTGCGGCTCACGCCCCCATGCTACCGGCGCCCTGGATGCGGTGTGTTCGGCGACAATATGGTAAACCGATGAAATGACATGGTGCAGAAGACCCACCCCGTGAACACGCTGAAACAGTTGCGCGGATTGTTGCCGTCCACCGCCGACTATCAGGGCGCCCGGCAGTCCTGGCGCGGAGACCTGATGGCGGGCATCACGGTGGGCATTGTCGCCCTTCCCCTGGCTCTGGCGTTCGGAGTCAGCTCCGGCGCTGGCGCCCAGGCGGGCCTCATCACGGCGGTCGTAGCAGGATTGGTGGCCGCCCTCTTCGGCGGCTCCCATGTGCAGGTATCCGGGCCCACCGGGGCCATGGTCGTGGTGCTCGGGCCTATCGTCGCCGTACACGGCGTCCAGGTTGTTGCCGCAATCTCCGTGATGGCCGGCGTGCTGGTCATCTGTGCCGGGGTGCTGCGGCTCGGACGGACGGTGGCGTACATCCCGTGGCCGGTTATCGAAGGATTCACCCTGGGCATCGCCGTCATCATCTTCCTCCAACAGGTGCCGTCCGCGTTCGGCGTCGCCGCAGGCCACAGCACCAATGCCGCGATTGCAGCCGTCCAGGGACTGGCGTCCGTGGACCGGACCACCGCGGCGGCCACCCTGGCAGTGGTGCTGCTGGCGGTGCTCATCATGATCGCGACGCCACGGATCTACGCGAAGCTTCCCGGCTCCATCGTGGCGATCGTGGCAGCCACAGCGCTCGCCGAACTCCTGCACCTGCCCGTGGCGCGCATCGGAGAGCTCCCCTCGGCGCTGCCGGCGCCCGCGCTTCCCGGCCTGTCGTGGGATACGCTCGCGCTGCTGGCCGGCCCCGCCGTCACCATCGCCGCCCTCGCTGCGATCGAATCGTTGCTGTCCGCGCGCGTCGCCTCCGCTATGACCGAAGCCGGTGCGTACGACGGCGACCGCGAACTCGTCGGCCAGGGCCTGGCTTCGGTCGCGGCCGGGTTTTTCGGCGGCATGCCCGCCACCGGTGCGATCGCCCGCACTGCCGTGAATGTGCGCTCCGGCGGACGCACGCGCATCTCAGCCATGACACACTCGCTCGTCCTGCTGGGAGTGGTCTACCTGGCCACCGGGCCCGTCTCGCGAGTTCCGTTGGCGGCGCTGGCCGGGATCCTCATGTTCACCGCGGTACGTATGGTTTCCGCCGCCACGGTGCGCAGCATTCTTCGCTCCACCCGCGCTGATGCCGCCGTCTTCGTGGTCACAGCGTTGGTGACGGTGTCCTTCGACCTTATTGTGGCTGTGGAGATCGGAATCCTCGCGGCAGCGTTCTTCGCGTTACGGACGCTGGCCAAATCGAGCGGCGTCCACCGTGAGGAGCTTCCGGGCGAGCCTGCCCCCGGAGACAGCGGAATCGCCCTGTTCCGGATCGACGGGGCGCTGTTCTTCGGCACCGCCGAACGCGTGCTCGAACGGGTCAACGGCATCCGGGATGTGCATGTGGTGATCCTGCGCCTGTCCCAGCTTGAAGCTCTCGACGCCACCGGAGCGAACGTGCTCTCCGACATGGTGCGCACCCTGGAACGGCGCGGGGTGAGCGTGCTTGTCAAGGGAATCCAGCCGCGGCACCTCTCGCTGATGACGACGATGGGCGTGTTGCGCGCGCTCAGCCACGGGCACCACCTGTTCGAGGACCTTGACGAGGCCGTGGCCTACGCCCGGCAGCAGGTGGCCAACCAGCACCGCACCCTGCCCGGGGCTCCGCGGGAGCCCCGGGCAGGCCAGATCGGCGCATAATGGGCCAGCCCACGAGCGGGCAGCGCGTGATTCCCGCCGGAGCCGCCCTGGTGGTCCTGGGAGGTGTCTTCGGCACGCTCGCCCGCCACGCACTGAGCGTTACGATTCCGGCGCCAGCGGGCCTTCCGCTGCCGACGTTCCTGACCAACATGGCCGGGGCGTTCCTGCTGGGACTACTGCTTGAATCGCTGGTCCGTGCGGGAGCGGATTCCGGGAGCAGGCGCAGCCTGCGGCTGCTCGCCGGAACCGGGTTCCTGGGGGCGTTCACCACGTACAGTGCGCTCGCCGTCGAAGCCACCGCACTGTTCGGGGCTGGCCGGGAACCAGCGGCCGTGGCCTACCTCGCGGCAACGCTCCTGCTGGGGTTGCTGGTAAGCGCCGGAGGGGTCATGGCCGGGGCATGGCTGCACCGCAGGAGGGCGCAATGATTCTTACCGTGCTGGCGCTCGCCCTCGCCGGCGGGCTGGGAGCGGGAACCCGTTTCACTGTGGATACCTGGGTGCGCGCCCGCACCTCGACGCTGCTTCCGGTGGGGACCCTGCTGATCAATCTCAGCGGCTCCCTGCTGCTGGGGCTGGTAACGGGACTGATGGTGTTCCATGCGGCGCCCACCGAACTGGCACTCATTGCCGGCACCGGATTCCTGGGCGGGTACACCACGTTCAGCACGGCCAGCATCGAGACAGTTCGGCTGATCCAGTCTGGCCGGTACCGGCTGGCCGCCGGGTACG
>DGBL01000148.1 GCA_002384315.1 Micrococcaceae bacterium UBA4005
GCAATCCGCAGCAGACCAGTATGGACGCAATATCGCCAATGGAAACGGCTGGCTGTCGACCCTGGATGCAGCGATGAGCCATTCGACCGGAATCCTGAACCGGGTCCGCGATCTGACCATCCAGGGCGCCAACGACTCGGTGCCGCCCGCCGCAAAGGAAGCCATCGCCGTCGAGCTTGAGGGGTTGCGTGCCGACCTGCTCGGCCAGGCGAACACACAATACCTCGGACGCAACGTTTTTGCCGGAAGTTCGGATGCCGTCGGTGCGTTTGTTTCGCCCGGCCCGGTCTTCAGCGGCGTCGCGGGCAGCACCGTTGAGCGGAGGATCGGGCCGGAGTCAACCGTCCGGGTCGACGCTGACGGCGCAGCGGTGTTCGGCACCGGAGCCGCCTCGGTTTTCACGCTTATTGACAACATCGTCGCGGACCTGCGCTCGGGCACCAACATCGGGCCGCGGCTCATCGAAATAGACGCGCGGCACGATGCTTTCGTGGGGAACCACGCGGACATCGGTACGCGTCATGCACAGTTGCTTCGGGCGGAGGATATGAACATGGAACTGTCGGGGCTGTTGGAAACCCAACGATCAGGCATCGAGGATGTGGATATCGGGGCGGTGATCCTCGACCTGAACCTGCAGGAAGTGAATTACCGCACTGCCCTTGCGGTGACGGCCAAGGTGCTCCAGCCGACGTTGATGGATTTCCTGCGATGAGCGCCGTAGCGTTTACGACGCCGCCGCTAGGTCTGGAGCCGCTCGTCGACTTCGAGCTCAACCCGGTGGAAGGCGCCACCGGGCTGTTCTCGTTACAGTCCTGTCAGGACGCCGACGTGCGGCTGTTCCTGCTCGATCCAGGCATCTACTTTCCCGGCTACAATCCGCGAATCGACGAAGCTGATCTGGAACGCCTGGGCAGCACAGGCGGAGACCTGCAGGTCCTGGTGATTGCCAACCCGGGCGCGGACGGTACGACGGCCAACCTGCTCGCTCCGGTACTGGTCAATGGCGTTACCGGGAACAGTAGCCAGGTGGTCCTCGAGGGCAGTGCGTGGCCCATCCGCGCCGCCCTGGCTGAGAGGCGCGGTTAGTTCAATGAAGAACTGGGAAAGAGGAGCCGACATGACGGAACCGGAAGGCAGGAAATTCACCCTGCAGGAGACTGTCGAGGGGCTGATTTCCGTCCGCTGGACCCCGGGCGCGCGGATCGAGGAAGCGGACGCCTGGCAGATGATTGCCCGGGTCCAGCGGCGGTTCGAGCCCGAGGAAACGTACTTGCTGATCAACCTCAGCGCGGTCGTATCCGCCAGCCGTAGTGCGATGACGGTCTTCAGCAGCGGCCTACATGTACAGATGTTTGCTGCAGTGGGTTCATCCCCGGTAGAGCAGATGCTGGTTGGTTTCTACCAGCGCGTTTACCAACCGGCCTACCCTATCGGCTATTTTTCAACGATTTCGGGGGCACGGGACTGGCTGGTGGGCGGACGGGACCTACGCCGGTCGACAACGTTCATGACACCAGCTGGCGTCCCGATGCTTGTCTGATCCCTGAAACACCAGCGTTTCGGCACGTCATCGAATGATTTACCAGCGGGCTGTCAGGCAATACCGTCGAACAGGCTGGTCACCGAACCGTCGTCGAACACTTCGCGGATAGCCCGGGCGATCAGCGGTGCAATCGAAAGCACCGTCAGTTGCGCGAAGCGTTTCTCGGCAGGGATGGGCAGCGTGTTGGTGACCACCACTTCCCGGGCCCCGGATTCGGCAAGCCGGCGTGAGGCTGGCTCGGAGAACACGGCGTGCGTGGCCGCGATGATCACGTCTTTCGCTCCGGCGTTCTTGAGTACCTGGACTGCCCCGGAGATGGTACCGCCGGTGTCGATCATGTCGTCGATGAGCACGCAGGTCCGGCCTTCGATCTGCCCCACCACCTGCTTGGAGACAGCCTGGTTCGGGACCGTGAGGTCCCGGCTCTTGTGCACGAACGCCAGCGGCGCCCCGCCCAGCCGTTCGGCCCACTGCTCCGCGACCCGCACCCGCCCGGTGTCTGGGGAGACTACTGTCACGTTGTCGGCGTCGACCCGGGAGCGGATGTAGTCCGCCAGCAACGGGATGGCCATCAGGTGGTCCACCGGGCCGTCAAAGAACCCCTGGATCTGTGAGGTGTGCAGGTCCACGGACATCAGCCGGTTCGCTCCGGCCGTCTTGTACAGGTCCGCCACCAGGCGGGCAGAGATCGGCTCACGGCCACGGCCCTTCTTGTCCTGCCGGGCGTAGGGGTAGAACGGGGAGACCACGGTGATGCGCTTGGCCGAAGCCCGCTTGAGCGAGTCGATCATGATCAGCTGCTCCATCAGCCAGTTATTTAGCGGCGCCGGGTGGGCCTGGATCACGAAGACGTCCGTTCCGCGCACGCTCTCAGCCGACCGCACATAAATTTCCCCGTTGGCGAAGTCGTAGGCGGAGATCGGCAGCAGCTCGGTTCCCAGCCACGAGGCAATCTCGTCGGCCAGCTCCGGGTGGGCACGCCCGGAGGCGAGAACGAGTTTCTTTTCGCCGTGTGCCGTAATCGCGCTCATGACTGGCTGCTTTCTGTGGAAGGTGAGTCCGTGCTTTCGGGGTCCTGCCGTGCTGCCGCGGCCTGCGCCGCAGCCGTTCCAGGACGTTTTTCCTGCACCCAGTGCTCGATGTTCCGCTGCGGGGAGACGCTCAGCGCGAGCGCTCCCGGGGCTACGTCGTTGCGCACAATGGCCCCTGCCGCCGTGTAGGCGCCGTCCCCGACGCTCAGCGGGGCAATAAACACCGTGTTTGAGCTGGTCCGCACATGCGAGCCGATGACGGTGCGGTGCTTGTTCACGCCGTCGTAGTTGGCGGTGATGTTCCCGCAGCCGATGTTGGTGTACTCGCCAATCTCGGCATCCCCGGCGTAGCCCAGGTGCGAAAGTTTCGAGCCACGGCCCACGGTAACGTTCTTCGTCTCATAGAACGCGCCGATTTTCCCGTCCTCCCCCAGCACCGTCCCGGGCCGCAGGTAGGTGAACGGGCCCACCGAGGCGCCATTGCCGATGCGCGCCCCGCTGCCGTGCGTGCGCACCACCGAGGCCCCCTCTCCCACCATCACATCCGTCAGGGTCGTGTCAGGGCCGACGACGGCGTCCCTTGCCACCTGTGTGCGGCCGTGCAACTGGGTGCCAGGAAGTAAGGTGACGTCCTCCTCCAGGGTCACGGTTGAATCGATCCAGGTGGAGGACGGGTCCACCACGCTCACCCCGGCGCGCATCCACCGCTGGAGGGTGCGCCGGTTCAGTTCGGCGCCAAGCGCTGCCAGCTGCACCCTGTCATT
>DGBL01000022.1:0-1929 GCA_002384315.1 Micrococcaceae bacterium UBA4005
CACCAGCTCAATGATCGTAATGAGCGCGTCCTTGTCCTTTTCGGTGAACGCGACATCCTCGTCACTGATATTCGGAAAGCCCATAGCCCGCCAGAGTTTCCGGGCAGAGAGCAGGGACACTCCGGCGCCCGCGGCAACCTCCCGGCGGCGCAGCGTTCGCTCGGCCCCCAACAGCTCGATCTCGAGGGCCCGAATAGCTTCGCGGTCCAGTTCCAGCGCGGGCGGGGGCAGTTCCTCGGGCCGGAAGACCGGCATGGAAAGGGTCAGCGGATCCTCATCCGCGGGAGCCTCCGGTGGCTGCCCGCCGGGGCTGGCCTGGTCGGTGTCCGTCATCGATTCGCTCCTTTCCTCGTCCACAGCGTCCCCTTCACCCGGTTACACCCATTCAGTCCACCGCACGGGAACCCGGCCTAGTATCGCCGTCGTCCCCAAATCCCATGTCTACACCATCAAACATGGCAGTCAAGGGGAGTTCGCTCACCGCGGCGACCACAAAGTCCTTGAAGATATGGATCTGGGGCACATTGCGGTAGGTGAGCACTCGGTCGTGGCCCAGGTCGATGGTCAGCATCCCGCTGCGGGTGAGTCGCTGCCAGGGCGACTGCGCGATGTCCAGTTGGTACACAGCAGCGAGTGCAATCTGGTGCTCCCGCCGCCTGGCCGCACCGCGCCGATGGATGAGCCGGGAACTGGTGAGGATGTACCAGGTGGTCGACCAACGCAGGAAAGGCAACATGAATATCCGTAGCCATAGTGCCAGCAGCAAGAATCCTCCGGCGGCAGCGGCCAACGGAAGCCAGGGCTCCGCCCAGCCTGCGGGCGTACCCCGGCTGGCCCAACCCAGTGCGAAACCCGTCAGCGCAAGCAACCCCAGCAGACCCAGGAACGGACCAATCAGCACGGACAGATGCGCGCGCGTGCGCACCACGACGCGTTCCCCCGCGGCAAGTTTGACCCTCACGGCGTCCTAGCGGGTACCCTCGGCCAACGGGCGCAGGTGCACCACATCGCCGGCAGCGACAGTATGGCGTTCACCGGCCTCATCGCGAATCACCAGCGCACCCCGCCCGTCCAGAGCCATTGCCCGTCCGAGCAGTTGCTGGCCGCCCGGCAATTCCGCCCGCACGTCCTGGCCCAGTGTGGTGAGCCGCGCGCCCGCCCGTGCGGCGAGGCCCGGGCCGTCGGCCCAGGCGGCTGCGGCATCGCCGTCGACGGCGCAGAACGCGCGGTAGTGCGCGGCGAACGTCCGCAGGAAGGATTTCAACAAAATGTTGCGGTCTGTCGTCCCTGCATATTCGAGCAGCAGGCTGGTGGCGGTGGGGACGGGCAGTTCCTGGTCGGTGAGGCTTACGTTCAGTCCGATTCCGACGACCAATGCGGGTGGGGTCCCCGCCCGTCCGCCGACGAACTGGGCGAGGACCCCGGCAAGCTTGCGGCCATCGACGACGACGTCGTTGGGCCACTTCAGCCGTGGCGCCACCTGGGTGCGTTCCTCAACGCTTTCGGCTAGCGCCAGTGCGGCCAGGAAGGACATCCAGGAGTAGCTTTCGACCGGCAGCGGCCCACCCCGGGGGCTTACCGGGCGCAGGAGGATACTCACGAAGAGCGAGGACCGTTCCGGGGCAACCCAAGCCCGGTCTCGGCGCCCGCGCCCGGCCCGCTGCATTTCGGCGCTGAGCACGCTCAGGTCCGGCCAGTCGATTGCCGACCCGGCTGCCGCCTCCACGAGGTCGCTGTTGGTGGAACCGGTTTCGGCGACGACGTCGCACCGGGCGTAGGGTCCCTCCGGGTGGCACAGGGCCGAGCGCAGAGCCGACTCATCCAACCCGGGACGCTCAAGGTTGGAATAGCGGGAAGTCATGGGTTGATCTTACCCAGCGATCGTGTGCATCCACGGCGGACCCAGTCAGAGGAAGATGTCCGGGATCA
>DGBL01000022.1:1988-3219 GCA_002384315.1 Micrococcaceae bacterium UBA4005
GCGTGCGCGGCGTCCGCGACGATCTGGGGTGTGCGCGCGGACTGGGCCAGCCGCTGCCCGCCATCCATGGCGCGCACCGCCGCCGTGTCGATGAGGGTTTGGGGCCAGAGCGAGTTCACGCCGATCCCCTCACTGCGCAGTTCCTCGGCGAGTCCAAGCGTCGTCAGGCTCATCCCGTATTTGGCCATCGTGTACGCCAGGTGCTTTCCGGCCCACTGCGGATCGAGGTTCAATGGCGGAGACAGCGTGAGGATATGCGGGTTCGACGCACGGCGCAGGGCCGGAAGGGCGAATTTGCTGAGCATGAACGTCCCCCGGACGTTGATATCGGCCATCAGGTCGTAGCGTTTCATCTCCACCGCGTCTGTGCCGGACAAGTCGATCGCCGAAGCATTGTTGACCACGACGTCGATCCCGCCGAAGGCCTCCATGGCGGCGGCGACCGCGCCAGCGACGTCGTCCTCGTACCGCACGTCCCCGACGATTGGGAGGGCGCGCCCGCCTGCCGCTTCGATCTCGCGCGCCGCGGTGTGCACGGTACCCTCGAGGCGCGGGTGCGGGTGGCTGGTCTTTGCCAGCAGGGCGATATTGGCGCCATCGCGCGCGGCCCGCAGTGCGATGGCCAGCCCGATTCCGCGGCTCCCCCCGGAGATCAACAAGGTGCGGCCCTGAAGCCCCGGCGCTTCGGCGCGTGCTGGAGCGCTATGGACATCTGCAGGATGATCTACGGGATGGTTACCTGCAGTGGCGTGGCCGTCGGTGGCTGTCATGGACCCACCCTAGGCTAGCCGTCCGGCTGGAGGGACTAATCCTTCGGCCATGAAACTGTAGGTGTCCTACAGGCGTGGCACTCCCAGAGCTGATTAGACTGGAGTATTCGCGGCGTTTTTTGTTGAAAACCTACTTAATGCGCTGCGACGTCATTCCACCGCACCGTGGTGTGGCCCGCAGCGGGCTGCCGCCGTTGGTCCTGTACCTGCTACCCGGAGACTCAATGCACCCTGATCAGGCGACCGACCTCACGACTACTGCCACGACTACTGCCGGAAAGCTCGCCGAGTTCCGCCGCCGCCAATTGCAGTCGGTTCAGCCCTCCGGGCCGGAAGCGGTGGACAAGCAGCATGCGCGCGGCAAAAACACGGCGCGCGAGCGGATAGACCTGTTGGTGGACCCGGGCTCGTTCGTCGAATTCGACGCGTTGGCAGTCCACCGCTCCACCGCCTTCGGCATG
>DGBL01000022.1:3265-4029 GCA_002384315.1 Micrococcaceae bacterium UBA4005
ATCAACGACGGCGGCGGCGCGCGCATCCAGGAAGGCGTGGCGTCGCTGGCTATGTTCGCGGACATCTTCCGCAACAACGTGCACTCCTCCGGCGTGGTCCCCCAGATTTCGCTCATCATGGGACCGTGCGCGGGCGGCGCGGCATACTCCCCGGCCCTGACCGACTATGTGGTGATGGTGGACAAGACCTCCCATATGTTCATTACCGGCCCGGACGTGATCAAGACCGTAACCGGGGAAGATGTGGATATGGAGACCCTCGGCGGGGCGCGCCAGCACAACTCGACGACCGGCACCTCCACCTACCTCGCCACGGATGAAGCGGACGCGATCGAGTTCGTGCGCGAACTGCTGGACTTTCTACCCTCGAATAACCTCGCGGAGGCTCCGCTGGGCGAATTCGCTGAGGAACTCGACCAGACCGAAGCCGATGCCGCCCTCGATACGCTCATCCCCGACTCCGCGAACCAGCCCTACGATATGCACGCGGTCATCGAGACGATCGTCGACGACGGCCATTTCCTGGAAATGCAATCCCTTTACGCACCCAACGTGGTGATCGGCTACGCCCGCGTTGAGGGACACACCATCGGCATTGTGGCCAACCAGCCGCTGCAGTTCGCCGGCACCCTGGACATCGCCGCCTCGGAAAAAGCCGCGCGCTTCGTACGCAACTGCGATGCGTTCAACATTCCCCTCCTCACGCTCGTGGATGTCCCCGGATTCCTCCCGGGCAAGGACCAGGAGTTCCAGGGCATCATCCG
>DGBL01000212.1 GCA_002384315.1 Micrococcaceae bacterium UBA4005
GGCTGGTTGCACGCCATCCTCACGGACTCAGACGTCACCGCGGCTGATCTCCGGCTGGCCGGGATCAGCGAGCCGGTCGTGGACGCCGTCGTCCTGCTGGCACATGCCCCAGCGACCGAAGATGCACGTCCGTGCAAGGAAGTCCGGCGCAACCCGATCGCGCTCGCCGTCAAACGCGCAGCAATTGCGGTGCAAAATACGCCGGCCCGCCCCACGTCCATGCCTGCGGACGCGCGGCCGCGCGTCATCCGAATATACGAAAGCGACCTGTTCCCCTACTGAATCTTTGACTCCTCGCCGGACTGCACCTGGGCACTATTGCGCTACCTGCGCCACGAGCGGGCTGAGCCGGTAGTCCACCAGGTCCCGCATGACGAGGGCTGTACTTGTGCGCTTGACTCCTTTGATGTCGAGGATCCTGCCCGCCACGCGGTAGAGATCATCCGCGTCGCGACCGACCACTTTGATCAAGAGGTCCGCAACCCCGCTGAGT
This sequence comes from Micrococcaceae bacterium UBA4005, assembly GCA_002384315.1. Lineage (GTDB taxonomy): Bacteria > Actinomycetota > Actinomycetes > Actinomycetales > Micrococcaceae > Arthrobacter_D. Next base: position 494 of record DGBL01000212.1, read on the forward strand.
CCATGCACCTCGAGCACCTCCGGGACCTCCTCCAACGACTGGGCAACGTCAGTGAGCTTGCGCTGGGTCACATTGGTCATAATGAACGCCGTCAGCGGATAGTCCAGGATGGCCGGGTCGATCCTCCGCTCGAAGGTTCCCAGCGCCCCATGTGCCTCCAGCCTGGCGAGCCTGGCCTGGACGGTATTCCGGGACAAACCTGTGCGCTGGGCGAGAGCGATGGTGGTGGCCCGGGGCTCTCGGGTGAGCGCCTGAAGGATGAGCGCATCGATCCGGTCGGCGCGGTACTCATGTGGCATTCTGACAACCTCCAGCTCGTCGAAAAGGATAAATCGTGTGCACTCTGATCACCTGGGCGTCCCCATATTGCGCAGGTAGCGCTCCACTGTTGCACTGGACTCTAGAATCGCACAGTCGGCACTGACAATGAAGGAGCGCCGCATGACGCCTCAAATCCCCACTGCCCACCCGGCAGAACCGTCCCGTGCGGGCAGTGACTGCCAGAATCAGCTGGACGTCCTGACCGAAATCCAGCAGCGCGTCGGCTGGCTTTCAACGGCCATGATCCACCACGCCAACCGGGTGCGGCCCAACCCCTCAGGACTGAAGGTTGGCGGACACCAGGCTTCCTCGGCCTCGATGGTCGCCATCATGACCTCGCTGTGGTTTGCACACCTGAAGCCCGGAGACCGGGTATCGGTCAAGCCGCATGCTTCCCCGGTGCTGCACGGAATCAATTACCTGATCGGCGAGCTCGGAGAGGACGCACTCACATCCCTGCGCGCATTCGGCGGACTCCAGCCCTACCCCAGCCGCTCCAAGGATCCGGATCCGGTCGATTACTCCACCGGGTCCGTGGGGATCGGCGCCACCGCCCCCATCTGGGGTGCGATCGCGCGCCGCTACGTCACCTGCGCGTTCGGTAGCAGCACCGGGTCCGCGGTCGGCACCGGACGCCAGTATTCGCTGGTCGGCGATGCCGAACTCGACGAAGGAGCCGTCTGGGAGGCAATTCTGGATCCGGGGGTGGCTGAACTGGGGGAAGTGGTCTGGATCGTGGACCTGAACCGGCAGTCCCTTGACCGGGTCATTCCCAATATCGCCGCCACCCGGCTGGAAAACATGTTCGACGCCGCCGGCTGGCAGGTTATTACCGTCAAATTCGGACGGTTGCTCGAATCCCTATTCTCCCGGCCGGGCGGCGCTGCCCTCCGCGAACGGATCCTTCAGATGCCCAACCCGGAATACCAGCGCCTGCTCCGGTGCGGAGCGGACGAGATACGACGGCGGCTGCCCGGCACCGGCGTCGACCGCGCCCCGATCGCCGCGCTCATCGCCGGGCTGGACGACGCCGATCTGATCGCCGCGGTCGGCAATCTCGGCGGTCATGACCTTTCGGCGCTGGATGCGGCCTTCCGGAGCATCGATGACACCCGGCCCACCGTGATCATCGCCTACACGATCAAGGGTTACGGCCTGCCTACCCAGGGCCACCCGCAGAACCATTCCTCGCTACTGACCGTGGACGAATTCGCCCTTCTCGCCGAGCAGCTCGGCATGGACCCGCAGAACCCTTGGGAGCGCTTCGAGCCGACGAGCGCCGCCGGCCAGCTCTGCGCAGCCACCGCCGTTCGCCTGCGACGCGACCCCGTCCGCCCAGCCGAACCACCGATGGTCCCCACGGATATCGGCCGCACGCCCAAAGGGATGGCCACTACCCAAGCCGCCCTGGGCCGGGCACTGCTGGATCTCACCCGCGAGGCACCCGACGCCGCGCGTCGCGTCGTCACCGTCAGTCCGGATGTCAGCTCCAGCACCAACCTTGGCGGGTGGGTGAACAAGGTGGGCGTGTGGTCTCCCACAGAGCGACGGGACTGGTTCGACGACGACGCCGACACCATCCTGCATTGGCGTGAAAATCCTGCCGGACAGCATCTGGAACTGGGCATCGCGGAGGTCAATCTGGTGGGTCTGCTGGGCGAGCTGGGCGCCACCTGGAGCCGTTGGGGCGAGCCACTTTTCCCGATCGGCGTCCTGTACGACCCCTTTATCGAGCGCGCGCTCGAGCCCTGGTCCTTCGGAATCTACGCCGGGGGGCAATCGATCCTGGTCGGAACCCCCTCGGGGGTGACGCTCGCAGCGGAGGGTGGCGCCCACCAGTCAATCAAAACTCCCTCGATTGGGCTCGAACAGCCCGGCTGCATCAGCTACGAGCCCGCCTTCGCCCTCGACGTCGAATGGGCTCTCCTAGCCAGCATCGCCCGGCTGGGCCGCCCCGACGGGACCTCAGCGTACCTCCGCTTGTCAACGCGACCGGTGGATCAGTCGCTGGCTGGAATCCCCGCAGATCCGGCCGCCAGGGAACGGCGACGGCGCCAGTCGGTAGCCGGGGCCTACCCGCTGGTGCGCCGCGCCGCGCCGCACGTGATGATCGCCGCTATGGGCGCAATGGTCCCCGAAGCGCTGGCAGCATCGGAACGGCTCCGGCAGGCCGGTGTCGAGGCGGACGTCGTCTGCGTCACCAGCGCAGGCCTGCTGTTCGAAGCGCTCCAGGCCCGGAACGGGGGGAGCACGAGTCCAAGCTGGATCCTCGACCAGACCTTCCCCGCGGAGCGTGCGGTCCCGCTCGTGACGCTCCTGGACGGACACCCGCATGCGTTGAGCTTCCTAGCCTCGATTAACGCCGTCCGCAGCATCAGCCTAGGCGTNNCGGACCCGGCGCCGGCGCCGAGGACAACGAAGCCGCTGTCGGCGATCATGTCCAGATCCGCGGAGGCTTCCTGGCCCTCGCTGGTGAGGTAATCGCCCAGAAACAGTGAGTTGGCGATCTGCAGGGCCAGCGGCTGAAGCGTGCGCAGGTGCATCTCGCGTCCGCCAGCCATCCGCAGTTCAGCCGTGGGGCAGGCAAACCGCACCAGCGCGAGGATACGCACACAGTGGGCCGGGCTTAGCAACCAAGTATCTGCGAGCGGTGTCCCATCGAACGGCATCAGGAAATTTACCGGGATGGACTGGCTCCCGAGGTCCCGCAGCGCGAACACCGCATCCACCAGTTCGTCGTCCGTCTCTCCCATGCCGACGATGATTCCGGAGCAGGGCGAAAGCCCTGCCGCCTTCGCGCGTTCCACTGTCTCCACCCGGTCCGTGTATTCGTGGGTGGTGCAGATTTTGGCGTAGTTTTCCTCGCTGCTGTTGAGGTTGTGGTTGTAGGCATCCACTCCCCTGGATTTGAGCGTGTCTGCCTGCCCGTCCTTAAGGATCCCGAGACAGGCACAGATTTCCACCTGCGGATGCTCACCCTTGATTCGGTCCACCATCGTGGCAACCCGGTCCACGTCGCGGTTCGAGGGGCCCTTGCCGCTGGCCACTAGGCACACCCGCGAAGCACCCGCGCGGATGCCCACACCCGCCTGCCGGGCGGTCTCCTCCGGATCAAGCCACGTGTATTTGAGGATCTCTGCTGCGGAGCCCAGCCGTTGCGAGCAATAAGTGCAGTCCTCGGGGCACAGCCCGGACTTCAGGTTGACCAGATAGTTGACCTTCACGGTGTTGCCGAAGGACGCCCGGCGCAACTTGGCGGCGGCTGCGACCAACGAGACCAGATCCTCGTCGCTGGAGGCAAGGACCGCCAGGGCGTCCTCGCGGGTCAGGGTGCCGCCGCGCAATTGCCGTTCGGCCAAGTCATCGAAAGAAGCGAAAGTATTGAACACCGTTCAATCATGGGGAGCTGAACCGCTGCTGTCAACACGCCACGATGAACACGCTATGGCCA
>DGBL01000229.1:0-1184 GCA_002384315.1 Micrococcaceae bacterium UBA4005
AGCCGCGGCCGTTGGTTCAGGGGCACAACGTCCCCGTCCGGTCCGGCGAAGCTCATGTCCACCGCATACTTCTCCAGCTCCGCCTCGATGACGGCAAGATCGGACAGCGGGTCGCGGTCAGCTTCGAGGGCGGCGCAGTCCAACACGTGCACCAGGGCGGCGCACCGTTCCACATGGCGCAGGAAGTGGTGCCCGAGCCCTTTGCCTTCGCTGGCGCCTTCGATGAGTCCAGGGACGTCAGCGATAGTGAACCGCGTGGACCCGGCTTCCACCACGCCAAGGTTGGGAATCAGGGTGGTGAAGGGATAGTCGGCGATTTTCGGCCGCGCGGCGGACATCGCAGCGATCAGGCTCGATTTGCCGGCAGAGGGGAAACCGACCAAGGCGATATCCGCAATGGATTTCAGTTCAAGGACGACGTCGCGTTCGTCACCGGGGATTCCCAATAACGCGAAGCCGGGCGCCTTGCGCTTCTGCGAGGACAGCGAGGAGTTCCCCAGGCCGCCCTGGCCGCCGGAAGCGGCGACATACTCGGTGCCGTCCCCCACCAGGTCGGCGAGCAACTTACCGTCCCGGCTTTTGACGACGGTGCCGTCCGGGACCGGGAGGATAAGCGTTTCGCCGGTCTTACCGCCACGCCAGTCACCCATGCCGTTGCCACCGTTGGTGGCATGCCGGTGGGGTGCGTGGTGATAGTCCAGCAGCGTGGTCGTCTGGGAGTCAACGCGCAGGATCACATTGCCGCCGTCGCCGCCGTTGCCGCCGTCGGGCCCGCCCAGGGGTTTGAACTTTTCCCGTTTGACGGACACACAGCCGTGGCCGCCGGTGCCGCCGGATACGTGCAGGACTACTCGGTCAACGAAGCTTGCCACGTTGATCTCCTTCTAAATGCTTCAGTATGCCGATTCTAACCGGCTTAAAAGAAGGTGGGGTGAGCCGGATCGGCTCACCCCACCTGAATGCTTAGTGCATGGTGCGCTGGGTAGTGCGAACTACTCCGCTGCGGCTCCAACAATGTTGACCACGCGGCGCCCGCGGCGTGTGCCGAATTCAACGGCGCCTGCCTCGAGTGCGAATAGTGTGTCATCCCCGCCGCGGCCAACATTGGCGCCCGGGTGGAAGTGGGTTCCGCGCTGGCGGACGATGATTTCGCCTGCCTTGACGACCTGACCGCCGAAGCGTTT
>DGBL01000229.1:1196-11562 GCA_002384315.1 Micrococcaceae bacterium UBA4005
CTTCTGGATGACAATCTTCGGGCCACGAAGATTCTCAATGATCTCGGCAGTGACAGTGACCTTTTCCAGGTCCTTTGCTGCGGAGGTGATCTTGTCGCCATCTACCAGAAGGAGCGCAGGCAACGCGAACGTGCTTCCTGCCTCACCGGTGACGCGGTCAAGGGTAACTAGGTCTCCTACGGAAACCTTTTCTTGGCGGCCGCCTGCGCGGACAATCGCGTACACCACTTGGGAACTCACTTCTCTCGACAACTTGACATTCTTAGGGAAAAACGATGTGCGCGCTCCGGGCAATCTCCTCGGAAAGGGGACTGCATGATGCCGTATCCGCGCTGTGCGTCTGCGCCCCGGGAACACCGGTTAGAAGGCGCTCGCACCGAAGATCAAGATTACGCCAGAAGGACACGTTCCCGCAAATTAGCCGCTTGGTGGGCGCGCCGCCCCTGCGCGGGCGCGCAGCGCATCAGTCGTCGCTGCCGCGGCCAGGTGATGGAAATGGTGCACTGGCCCGTTCCCGGCCCCGACGTCCAGCAGATGGGCCTGTTCCAGCGCCCCATGAAGCCATTGCTTAGCTATGCCCACCGACTCATCCCAGTTCCCGGTCCGGGCCTGGATAGTGGCGAGCGCGGAGGAGAGCGAACACCCTGTTCCGTGCGTATTGCGCGTAGCCACCCGGGGAGTTTCCCACTGCCGTACGGCAGCACCTTCTGGTTCTGCCGCGTTCACCAACGCGTCCGGGCAGAGCGCCCCGTTAAGGTGCCCGCCCTTGACCAGGACCATTACCCCGTGGGTTTGGGAGAGCCTGATCCCCTGCTCCAGTGCGGTGTCCCATCCGTCCGCCAGCGGCTCGCCGAGCAGCGCGGCGAGCTCGGGAAGGTTGGGGGTGAGCACATGCGCCAGCGGCAGTAGCGCCCGCAGTTCCTCCACGGCGTCGTCGTCCTGCAGCCGGTCACCGCTGGTGGCAACCATGACCGGGTCCAGGACCACGATCGGCGGTTTCTCGTGTTCGAGCCAGCCGCGCACCGCGCGGATCGTGGCGACGTCGGCCAGCATGCCGATCTTGACAGCGTCGAGGTCGATATCCGCGCTGATCGCGGCAAGCTGTTGCCGGAGGAAATCGACCGGCGGGCTGTGCACCGCCGTAACCCCCTGGGTGTTCTGGGCAGTCAGAGCCGTGATCACGGCCAGCGCATAGCCGCCGGTGGCGCTGATGCTCTTGATGTCAGCCTGGATGCCCGCGCCGCCGCTCGGATCGGAACCCGCGATGCTGAGCACCCGGGGAACGGCCCGCGCGGTGAACTGCCCACTGCTGTGCACGTGTGGTTTCCTTCCGACTGGCCTACGGCTCCCGGTCCTTACAGCTCTCGGCCCTTACAACTCCGACGCCGGGACTCCGACCCCGAGTACCAACGGCTCCGCTCCAGCCTTTGACGGACGTGCCGCCGGTTGTTCTGCGCGTGCAATATGGGCGGTCCCGCCGGCACCTTCCGGTCCGCTTTCGGCGTCGCGTTCGATCTCCGAGGCCGAGGCGGCGCCCTGGGCGCTACGGGCGACCCTGCGCGGACGACGGCGCGGCGCCGCCGGGGCGCTAGCGGCAGCCGGCGCAGTCGCAGGCGGCGCGACAGCAGGCGCAGGCGGTTCGGAACCGGTTGCGGCGTGTGTGGGGGCGGAGGACTGCTCCGCACTGCGGTTGAACGCTGCGGCCAGGTTGTCCAGGGTCAGCTGGGGTTGCGCCTGCGGCGCTTCCGCCCGCCGCGCACCGGTTGCCCGTGGAAGCGTGACTGTCTCACCATTAATGGTCAGCACGGCCTCTTTGGCGTCCGAACCTGCTGGTGCGGTAGCCTGCNNGCGTGGCTTTCGTGTGCAGCCTGCGTGGCCGCGGCGATGTTCGCCAACGCGGCCCGGGCAGCTTCCGCCTTGGCCAGCCGCTCCGGATCGGTGGCTGCCGGCTCCGACGGTGCTGTCTGCTCCTCGTCCTGGGATTGGCCCTTGCCCCGGTTCCGCTTGCGTTCGCTGCGGGACATCTTTTCCTGGCGCAGGTGCTGCTGGTGGTTCTCCGGCGACACAGCATGACGGCGGTGTTCCACTGGTTCCTCGTGGGTCACGTAGCCGAGTCCGCCGCAGTGGTCGCAGGGCTCGCCGAAAACTTCCAACAGGCCCGTGCCCATGCGTTTGCGCGTCATCTGCACAAGCCCCAGCGAGGTCACTTCCGCGACCTGGTGCTTGGTGCGGTCGCGTCCGAGGCATTCGACCAACCGGCGCAGCACGAGGTCCCGGTTTGCTTCGAGCACCATATCGATGAAGTCGATCACAATGATCCCACCGATGTCGCGCAGCCGAAGCTGGCGCACCACTTCCTCGGCGGCCTCAAGGTTGTTTTTGGTGACGGTTTCCTCAAGGTTCCCGCCGCTTCCGGTGAATTTTCCGGTATTGACGTCCACCACGGTCATGGCTTCGGTGCGGTCGATGACAAGTGATCCGCCGGACGGAAGGAAGACCTTGCGGTCCAGCGCCTTCTGGATCTGCTCATCAATTTTTGCGGCTGCGAAAATGTCCTCCTCCTGCGTCCACTTCTCGAGCCGGTCCACCAGATCCGGAGCCACATACATCACATACGCCTCGATGGTGTCCCACGCTTCTTCCCCGGAGACCACGAGCTTGGAGAAGTCTTCGTTGAACACGTCCCGGACAACCTTGATGGTCAGGTCCGGCTCCCCGTACAGCAGCTCTGGCGCCAGTGTCTTGGTGGAGCTGGCTTTGCCCTCGATCGTTTCCCACTGGGCTCGCAACCGGTTGATGTCGTGGGTGAGTTCCTCTTCACTGGCGCCTTCAGCGGCCGTGCGGACAATCACGCCGGCGCTCTCCGGCAGGCGGTCCTTGAGGATCCGCTTCAGCCGGTTCCTTTCAACGTCAGGCAGCTTGCGGGAAATCCCGGTCATCGAGCCACCGGGCACGTAGACCAGGTAGCGGCCCGGAAGGGAAATCTGGCTGGTGAGCCGGGCACCCTTGTGCCCGACCGGGTCCTTGGTGACCTGCACCAGCACGGAGTCCCCGGACTTCAGCGCCAGTTCAATGCGGCGCGGCTGCCCGTCCAGTCCTGCCGCATCCCAGTTGACCTCACCGGCATACAGGACGGCGTTGCGCCCGCGTCCGATGTCCACGAACGCTGCTTCCATGCTGGGCAGTACGTTCTGCACTTTGCCGACATAGACATTGCCGATCAGGGAGTCCTGCTGTGTTTTCGAAACAAAGTGCTCGGCGAGGATACCGTCCTCCAGCACACCGATCTGTATTCTGTCATCGCTCTGCCGGACCATCATCTGCCGATCGACCGATTCGCGCCGGGCCAGGAACTCGGCCTCAGTGATAACCTGCCTGCGGCGACCGGAATCCCGCGAATCCCGGCGGCGCTGACGCTTGGCCTCCAACCGGGTGGAACCCTTCACGCTGGTGACCTTGTCTGACGGCGCCTCGGTCGACTGCCGCGGCCCGCGCACCCGGGTGACCGTGTTGGGTGGATCATCGCTCTCTCCGCCGGTGAGCTCGATATCCTGATCGCCCCGGCGACGACGACGACGGCGGCGTGAGTTCGTGGCCCCCGCGCCGGTCTCGTCAGTCTGCTCCCCGCCGTCCGCCTCCTCCGAGCCGGGCGCCTGGCCGCCGTCGGAGTCTGCGCCCGCGGCTCCCGCCTGGGTATCCTCGTTGTCCGCCTGGTTCCTGCCACGGCCGCGCCGGCTACGCTTCCGGCGCGCTCCGCCGTCGTCGTCGGATTCCCCGGCATCCTGCCGCTCCGCCGGCTGGCGGGCGGGCGCGGCGGGCGCTGCGGGCACCGCGGTGAGGTCGGGTGCCTGGAACAGCAGCGACATGGGTGAGTCGGGGACGGCGAACGGACTGTCCTGCCCAATGGGCTCATCCTCGGCTTGTACACCCTGGTTGGCACTGGTAGCCGCTGAGTGCTCGTCCGGAGCCGCAGAATCGTCAGCGGACGCGCCTGCCGCAGCGCTGGTGTCCCCAGCGCTGGTGTCCGCCGGGCGGGCGGTCTTCACCGGCGTCTTGCGGGTGCGTTTGGCTCGGGCGGGCTCCGGCGCGGCAGCGGGATCCTCAGCTATCTCCGGCTCGGTAACGGGCTCCACCGCTGGGGCGGCAGCGCGCGATCGTCTTACCCGGGCCTTGGGCGGGTTCTCCGGCAGTTCCGGAAGGACGATGCCCTCTGCAGGTTCTGTAGTTTCTGCAGGTCCTGTAGGTTCTGTAGGTTCGGCAGCCGGAGTCTTGGTGGCGCGTTTCCGCGGAGATTTTTTTACCGGCGGCGTCTCCGGAAGGATGTCCGTCCCGGCAGGTACTGATTCTGGCTGTTCCTGTGACTGCTGATCTGACTGCTGATCCATGTGTTTTTCACTCCAGCCCTTGCGGTGCCGTCCACATTCCGGCGCCCTTGGGGGCGATATGTCGGCCGTCAGCGGGCTTAATAAACCTCGCCGCGACCGGAAGTCGTCATAGTGTCATTTGAGGTCGCACCGGCAATGGGGTGCGGCATCACTCAAAGACCAGCGGCGCTTTTCCTTCTCGTCCGTCGTGTGCAACGGTAGGCCTGCATGGCGGATCCCGACCGTTCCCACCATTAATGGCGGGATCATCAGACCGGGAGCGTCGCCGCAGGTGCGGAAGCCTGTCACTGGACCGGGGCGGGAATGTGGTTCCCTCACCAGCCACCGCAATTGTCTCACACCGGCCAGGGAAACTTTGGTTACCGGGCCTTGCACGGCCCGGGCGTCCCGCGTCGTTACAGCGGTCCGCCACTGGCTGCCTGCGTGCCGGAGAGTCGGCGCGCGACCGGAAGTTTCGTGCCCAAGACCTGGGCGACGACGTCGTGCGTGATCTGCTGGGCACTCAATCCAACGCGGTGAAGGATTTGGCTGCGCGAACCGTGGTCCAGGAACTCCACCGGCAAACCAACCTCATTCAGCGCGGTGTCGACGCCGGCCGCCCGCATTTCCTGCCGGATCCTGGAACCGACTCCGCCGGCGCGCACGCCGTCCTCAATGACGATGACAATCCGGTGTTCCGACGCGAGCTCAATGACCGAGCGTTGTACCGGCAGCAGCCAGCGCGGGTCGATCACCGTGGTGCTGATCCCCTGCGCGCCCAGCCGGGCGGCCACGTCCAGGGCCAGTTCGCTCATCGCCCCGATACTCACAATCAGAACATCGTTCCCGGTGGTATCGGAGGCGGTGCGGGCCAGTACATCCACACCGTCGCCGAGGCGTTCAACGGCGTCGACTTCATGGCCTACCGACCCCTTGGAGTACCGCAGCACGCTGGGAGCATCTGAAATGGCCACTGCCTCCCGCAACTCCTCGCGCAGCCGGGTGGCATCCCGGGGCGCCGCCAGGTGGAGGCCCGGAACGGTCTGAAGCAAGGCCAGGTCCCAGACCCCGTGGTGGCTGGCCCCGTCCGGTCCGGTGACGCCCGAACGGTCCAGCACGATCGTTACACCGGCTTTGTGCAGGGCAACATCCATCAGGAGCTGGTCGAACGCCCGGTTAAGGAACGTCGCGTAAAGCGCGACTACAGGATGCAGCCCCCCGAAGGCCATGCCGGCGGCGCTCGTGAGCGCGTGTTGTTCGGCGATGCCGACGTCGAACACCCGTGAGGGGTGCCGTGCGGCAAGCTGGTGGAGCCCCACCGGGATGAGCATCGCTCCGGTAATCCCGACGATATCGGGGCGTTCGTCGGCGATATCGGCTATTTCGTTGGCGAACACCGACGTCCAAGACTGTTTGTTCCCCGGTTCCACCGGTTCCCCGGTTTCCGGGTCGATCACGCCGACCGCGTGGAACTGGTCCGCTTCGTGGGCGCGGGCGGGGGCGTAGCCATGACCTTTCTGGGTGATTGCGTGCACAATCACCGGGCCCTCGTAGTTCCGGGCGAGGTGCAGCGCCTGCTCCACCGCGCCCTGGTCGTGTCCGTCAATGGGGCCCATGTATTTCATGCCCAGGTCTTCGAAGAGCCCCTGCGGCGCCCACCAGTCCTTGACTCCTTTTTTGGTGGCATGCAGGCTCTTGTAGATGAATCTGCTGAACACGCCTCCATTTTGCAATGTGGTCTTGAACCAGTCGAGAGTCCGTTCGTATACCCGGTGCGTGCGCACGGAGTCCAGCGCCGGGCGCAGGGAGGCGAGGTAGTCGGCAACACCGCCGATCGTCGGGGCGTAGGACCGGCCATTATCGTTGACCACGATCACCACGCGGCGGCGCTTGTCGGCGGCGATGTTGTTGATCGCTTCCCAGGTCATGCCCCCGGTGAGCGCCCCGTCACCGATCATCACCACGGTGTAGCGATCAGCTTCGCCGCTGAGGACCCGCGCGCGGGAAATTCCATCGGCCCAGGACAGCGACGAGGACGCGTGCGAACTTTCCACAATGTCATGCGCTGACTCGGCTCGGGACGGGTAGCCGGAGAGGCCACCCTGCTGGCGCAGGGTGGTGAAGTCCTGCCGACCGGTCACCAGTTTGTGCACATAGGACTGGTGGCCAGTGTCGAAGATAATGCTGTCCCGCGGAGAATCGAATACGCGGTGGATACCCAGGGTCAATTCGACCACACCGAGGTTAGGACCTAGATGTCCGCCCGTCTGGGAGACGTTCGCCACCAGAAAATCGCGGATTTCGGAAGCCAGTTCCCGCAGCTGGTCCTGGGTGAGCGAGCGCAGGTCCTGTGGACTGCGAATGTCCTCCAAGAGTCCCATCTGCGCCTCCTCGGTTGGTAGCCTGCCCGTGTACGGGCACAGCGGCGTCCGGATAACGCCGTCCTTAATTCTAACGGCAGCGGCACCTCTCGAGTGCCTGGCAGCGCCGGGCTAGCAGCGCCGCAAAACGGCGAAGGACTCCATGTGGTGCGTATGCGGGTAGAGGTCAAAGACCCGCAGGCTCTCCATCGACCAGCCTTGTTCGCTGAAAAGCGCCAGATCGCGGGCAAAGGAGGCGGGGTCGCAGGAGACGTACCCCACCAGCCGGGATGCGGCGCGTGAGATCAGTTCCACGGTTTTGCGTCCTGCCCCGGCACGCGGCGGGTCAAGGAGTATCGCGTCAAAGCGTGTATCCCGCGCACCGAGCACGGCGTCGACCCGTCCCTGAACTATCCCGACGTGCGGATAGCCGTGGAGGTTGCGCCGGGCATCGCGGCTTGCTCCCGGCGAACCTTCGACAGAGACGACGGTGCCGCCCGCGCCCACGGCGGCAGCCAGCGGAGCGGTGAAAAGACCCGCACCCGCGTATAGATCGGCCACGGACTCACCCGACTGCACATCCAGACCGGCCAGGACCGCCGCGGTGAGCACCGCTGGAGCTTCACGATGGATCTGCCAGAACCCCGCTCCGGTGACACGATAGCTGTGCGGCGGGTTCTCCTCCTGGACCCAGGTCCGTCCCTTGATGCGCCGGACCGCGCCGGATTCGGGGTCATGCACGGACACTGAGGCACCGGTGATGGAACCGGCGATCGCAGCAACCCGCTTGGCACTGGTGCGTGCGGCCGGTGTCAGGAGTACCAGCGGCTCACCGACCCCGGCGGCGACGTCCACCTTCGAAAGCCCTGAAAGATCCAGTTCGGCCAGGCCAAGGGCGTTCACCGCCTGCACTGCCAGTGGCATCATACGGACCCGCACCAGATTCTCGGAGCGGTGAACGTGCATCGCCAGCTTGCCCTGTGCGTCGACGGCAAACCCCACCCTGGTGCGCCAGCCGAGCCCGTCCGCGGATTCGCCGGGAGCGGCTTCGACCACGACCTCACGGTCAATCTTCGCCAGTCTGCGCAACTGCTCCGCGAAGATTGCCGCCTTCAGGACGCGTTGTTCGGCCAGGGCGATATGGCCAAACTCGGCGCCGCCCACCGGCTGGGATCCGCTGTGGTGGGCGTACAGCGCGTCCGCTTCCCGCCATGGATGGGCCACACGGTGCACCGAGGGTTCCAGAACCTCCGTGACGTCCGCGCGCCAGTAGCTTGCGCCGTCGTCGGCCGCGGTGAACCGTGCCCGCACCCTCTCCCCCGGCAACCCATGTCGCACGAACACAACGCGGCCGTCATGGCGTGCGATGCAATGACCACCATGGGCTGGCCGCTCAACGGTCAGCTCCACCAGCGGAAGGCCTCCCGGCGCCGGTGCTGGGGGCGGTGATGTGGTCATCGGAGATTCTCGTTCCGTCGGACTGCTTCGGAAGATGCCAGCTGCCATGGCACGCTGGCTACCATCACCCCGGGCACGAAGTGCAGGCGGGACTTGATCCGCAGCGCAGTCTGATTATGAACCAGCTGCTCCCACCACGTGCCCACCACATACTCGGGAATGTAGACCACGATCAGGTCGCGCGGTGAATCCCTGCGCAACTCGGTGATGTATTTGATGATCGGCGCGATCGTATCCCGATAGGGCGAGGCTAGGACGGTAATCGGCACGGGAACCTCGAAGCGGTCCCAGTCCTGGAGGGTGCGCCGGGTCTGCTCGGGATCCACGTCCACGGTGACGGCGTCCAGCGTGGAGGGCCGGGACGCCCTTGCGAAAGCCAGCGCGCGCAGGACGGGCTTGCGCACGTGCGAGACCAGGACGACGGCGTGCACGCGGGAAGGCAACGCGCGAAGTTTGATGGGGTCATCCACCGCGAGTTCCGTCGCAACCGCATCGTAGTGCCCCTTGATCACGCGCATGATCACGAACAGGATCATCATGGCCATCACCGCAATCCACGCACCGAACTCGAACTTCGTGACGAAGACAACCAGCAGCACGGCGGCCGTCAGGACGAAACCGACTGTGTTGATGGCCCGGGATTTCGCCATCCTCCAGCGCTCCGACCGGTCGGCGCTGCTGCGTAGTTCCCGCGACCAGTGCCTGATCAGCGCGAGCTGCGTGGTGGTGAAGGAGACGAACACCCCAATGATGTACAGCTGGACCAACGCTGTCACGTCGGAACCGAAGACCAGGATAAGCAGAATCGCGCCTAGGCCCAGCGCCACGATTCCGTTGCTGAAGGTGAGCCGGTCGCCCTTGGTGCGCAATTGGCGCGGCAGGTAGCCGTCCGTAGCCAGGATGGAGGCCAGCACGGGAAATCCGGTGAACGCTGCGTGCCCGGCCATGAGCAGGATCAGCGCTGTTGCGGCGACGGTAAGAAAGAACGGCACCGTGCCGGCTCCAAAGATCGTCTCGGCAAGCTGGCTGAGTACTGGGTCCTGGATATAGTCCGCCGCTATCGGCTCTCCGTTGGAGCGGAGCTGCGCCAGCGGGTCCTGCACCACATGGACTTTCGCGGCGTTGGCCAGATAGATGACTCCAGCCATCATGGCCGCTGATACCAGCCCGAGGATCAGCAGGGTCGCCGCCGCGTTGCGGCTGCGCGGCGGTGCGAAACTGGGAACCTTCGAGCTGGGCACCTCGATCCCTGTGAGTGCAGCCGCCCCGGCCGAAAATGCACGCAGCACCAGCAGCCCTCCTGCCAGGCCCACCAGTCCCGCATCGAAAGCGGAGTCGGGGATTATTTCGAAGCCTGCACTGGGCGCCTGCTCCAGTATTCCGGCGGATTCCTGGAGGATTCCTGTCAGGCACAGCCCAAAAACGGCCAGCATGAACAGGTAGGTAGGAGCCGCCATCACCGGGCCGCCGCGTGAGCCTCCGCGGAGGTTCACCAGCACTAGGACGACGACGGCGGCCACCGCCACGCTGGTCCTGGCCGGAGCGGCGCCCGGTGCAATGGCAACAAGATATTGGGCGGCCGCGGAAACAGACACTGCGACGGTGAGCACATAATCGACCATGAGCGCCGAAGCGACCGTGGTTCCGGCATGAGCGCCGAGATTCTTACTGGCGATTTCATAGTCTCCACCGCCCGAGGGGTACGCGCGTACGGCTTGCCGGTAGGAAGCTATGACGACCAGCAGGATCACGATCACCGCCAGTCCCACCCATGGCGAGACGGCCACGGCGGCCACTCCCGCCAACGCCAGCGTCAGCAGAATTTCATCCGGCGCATAGGCTACCGAGGAAAACGCATTGGCGGAGAAGGTCGGCACCGCAATCCATTTGGGCAAGGACTGCTGTCTGAGCATCCGGTCACTGCGGAATGGTTTGCCCACCATGACCCGCTTGGCGGCCTCGAGAAAAGTCAGCACAGCCCACACATTAGCGCGTTTCGGTGCAGCGGAACCCATTAGGCTGATGGGGAACAGGACCGGTCGCGGCGCACATCGCACCGCAGCCGGGCATCGGAGAGAAAACAGGGGTGGAGTCGTTGGCTCATTTCGTGATCATGGGATGTGGCAGGGTGGGCGTCAGCCTCGCCCATACACTGGATGACTCTGGCCACAGCGTCGCGATCAT
>DGBL01000229.1:11609-34069 GCA_002384315.1 Micrococcaceae bacterium UBA4005
CCTGGACGCGCCGAAATCTACCAGCGGCTAGGTATTCCCACCGTCGCAGCCGTGCGTTGGAGCGCGGACCAGGTTCTGCGGCGCATCCTTCCCGAACAAAGCATCGCCGGGGACTTCCGCGAGACTTCCGGGCGGCTGATCCTGGCCGAACTGGCGCTCAACGACGCCTGGCTAGGCCATTCGGTGACGGAGATCGAGAAAGCCAGCGGAGTGCGGATCGCCTACCTGACCCGATTCGGGGAGGGTATGCTCCCGACGGCGGAGACCAGCTACCAGCAGGGAGACATTGTGCACGCCATGATGCGCACCACCGCGACCGACGAGATCGGCAGGATCCTGTCACTGCCACCGGAGAAGGAATCCGAATGAGAGTTGTCATCGCCGGCGCCGGAAGCGTTGGATCCTCCATCGCCCGTGAGTTGCTCTCCAATAACCATGACATCCTCCTGATCGACCAGAAACCGGAGGTGATCGGCCGCAGCGGCCTCAAAGGGGCGAAATGGCTGATTGGCGACGCGTGTGAAATCACGACCCTGAAGGACGCCCAGCTGGAGGAGGCCGACGTCGTTGTCTCAGCTACCGGTGATGACAAGGTCAACCTCGTGGTATCACTGCTGGCGAAAAGCGAATTCGGGGTAGGCCGGACGGTCGGGCGCGTCAATAACCCGAAGAACGACTGGATGTTCGATGATTCGTGGGGCGTCGACGTTGCCGTCAACACTCCCCGGCTCATGACAGCGCTGGTGGAGGAAGCGGTGGAGGTCGGCGACCTCGTGCGGCTGCTGACGCTGCAGACCGGAGTCTCCTCGATTGTGGAGTTCACCGTGCCACAGGATTCCCCGCTGATCGGAGAGCAGATGGGGGCGATCACGCTGCCCGAGGACTGTGTGGCGGTCGCCATCCTGCGCGACGACGCTCCCCTGCATCCGAGCGCCGACGACGTCGTAGAGGACGGCGATGAACTGTTCTTCCTCGCGGCGATCGCCGCCGAGGACGCGCTGCGCACCGCTTTGGCGGCACGCCGGGGAACCAGTGCCGGCGAGGATGCGGCTCCTGGTGAGGATACGGATCCCTCCGCCGGGCGGGACTAGCTGCCGGACGGGACTAGCCGCCGGACCCCAGCTCGCCTGCGGAGCCGGACGTCGCGGCGGCAGGGGCCGGCCTGGAGACGAGCCAGGCGATCCATAGCCCGAGGGCGTACAGCGGCAGGCCCATAGCCACCCGCGTTGCTCCGAGCGCGGCGACATTCCCGGCGAGGTAGAGGGGAAGCTGGACAGCCAGCCGCAGCGCAAGCACTGAAACGATGATCCAGGTCGCGAGCGAATAGGCTTTCACCCGCGCCGGACTGTCACGCCAGCCGACTCCCTCGCCACGGATGAACCCGAAGAGCAGGCCGGCCAACGGCCAGCGCACGGCCACCGAAATGGACATCGCCACGATATTGGCGGCGTTCGTGTAGAAACCGGGAAGGAAAAAGTCTTCCGCATTGCCGGTGCGCAAGGCTACGAGGGCGCAGATCCCCACCCCGACCAGGCCGGTGAGCGCCTGCACCAGCGGTGTGCGCGAAACCAGCCTGACCACCGCGAAGCTTGTTGCCACAACCAAGGCAACAGTCAGCGGGATTGCCAGCTCGCGGAGAATCGTAAACAGGACGGTGAAGAGCAGTCCCGGCAGAATGCTCTCCGCCAGTCCTTGGATTCCACCGACGGAGGACAGGACATCGATCTGGCCCTGTTCGTTGCGGCGGACTCCTGAACTGGCTGCGTACCGGGCAGCGAAGCCGTCCTGCGCGTCGTCCTGCGCGTCGGGCGGCGCGGATTCCGNNGGCGTGGCCGATGACTTGCCCGGTTCCTGACCCTGGCGGGGATCGCTATGCTCGCTCATGCGCTGGCCTCCGGCCGTCCGATAATTTCATACCGCGGATTGTAGATGGTCGTATGTCCCTCAACCTGGCTGGCCATGCCCTCAAAGGTCAGTTCGACTCCTGCATCAATCCCTGGGACTATCCGTTGCCCGATCCAGACCAGCCGCACCGGTCCGAGCCCGTAGACGTCCGCGGTGAACCGCGGCGCGCTGCTGCGCGGGCGCACAGTGATGCGCTCGATCAGTCCTCGGCCGCGGATTCGCCCCCGTACGGTTTTCGGCTGCGCGGGTTGGGTTCGTCCCACGGCTGTTTAGCCGATCTCCGTAATCTCAGGACCGCGCTCAATACGCCCCAAATCGGGCTTGGCCGGGGTGTCGCCGGCTGGCTGCACCGGGCTTGCCGAGGCATCTTTCGGCAGCCGCAGCGGCAACAGTTCACGCGGCGGCAACGGGTGCTCTCCACGGATCACCACCACGCTGCGGAAGAGGTCCTCCAAGGGTTTGGCCGCCTCGGCATCGGTCGCAGCCACCCCGCCGAAGACTCCGCGCAGGAACCAGCGCGGTCCATCGACTCCGATGAACCGGGCGATCCGGAATCCGCTCTGGCCCTCCGGCGTCTGGGCGGGAAGCTTCGCCATGAGTTCTGTGCCGAAGACTCCCGTGCGTTCCTCCACGGTGCCGCCCTGGGATCCGACTGATAGTCCGATCTGGGTTCGGATGTCATCCCAGACTCCCTCGCTGCGCGGCGCCGCGAAAGCCTGTAACTGCAGATTGGAACCATTCAGGTCGAGCGTCACCGCGATCACCCGTTTGCTGCGTTCTTCCACTTCCAGGCGCAGCTGCAGTCCTTCCGTGGCACCGATGCGCAGTGCTCCCAAGTCGATATACCCGTCCACAGAGTCCCGTTCGGATTCATCGAACGGCCCTGTGCGTCGGCGGTCCCCCGCATCCGGCGCGGAACCGGCCTCCGGTGCGGGCACGGCGGAGGGGCCGTCCTGCTCTCCCGGCATGGCGGCGTCGTCGTCCTGTTTTGTCTTCTTCAGGCGCCCAAAAACCATTGCTGGGGTCCTTTCCTCATCGTATGTATCCTCATTGTCCCCGCCCGCGCGCGAATGATCGAGCGGTCAGGATCTGGGCATTGCGCTGCGCTCACGCGCCCTGCGCAACGGCAGCGGCAAAGCCTCCGGTCGAACCAAACCCGCTGTCCCCGCGGTCGGAATCTGGCAGTTCATCAACTTCAACGAACTGCGCGTATTCGACCCGTTGGATCACCAGTTGGGCAATTCTGTCGCCACGCATCAGCATGATGGGCTCGGCCGCGTCGGTGTTGAGCAGGCAGACCTTGACCTCGCCACGGTACCCCGCATCGATCGTTCCGGGCGCATTGACGATGGTGAGACCATGCCGGGCAGCCAACCCGGAGCGTGGGTGNNTGCCCCGGCATCAACTGCACATCGACGCGGCTGCGCAGGTCCGCACCGGCGTCACCGGATTGCGCGTAGGCGGGAAGCTCCAGTCCGTCGTCGAGCCGAACCAACTGCACTTGCAGGTCCTCTTGCACGTTGAGTACTCGTTTCTCCACCAGAGTGGCCGGGTTCTGTATCCAGCACCCCACTTTAGCGCCTGGCTGAAGCCTGTGGGATGAACCATCCGGGAAAAGGTGGAAAGCTGGATCCATGTCATCTTCCGCAGCATCCGCCCCCACACCCGGGGCACCCGCCGAACCGGCCACCTATTCGGAACGCCTCCTACCAGCATTCTGGGTGTGGGTGGTGGCCGCCGGAATATCCGGCGCGTCCATTGTCACCTTCGCTCCGATCAATCTCGGCGTCGGCTTCATTGCGGCGGCGGTGGTCGCCATCATTATCACCACGCTGCTGTTGCTCTCGACCCCACAGATTATCGTGACACCGACCCTGCTGACCGTGGGCCGGGCCACCATCGAGCGCCAGTTCGTCGGTGCCGTCTGCGGGTTCGACGGTGCGGAAGCCACCCAGGAGCGCGGTCCGCGCCTGAACGCCACCGCCTACCTGTGCATCCGGGGCTGGATTCCCTCCGTAGTGCGGATCGAGATCACTGACCCGCAGGATCCGACGCCGTACTGGTTGGTCTCAACGCGCCGTCCGGCAGAACTATCGGCGGCGCTCGCAGCGTAGCCCGGCCTCTGGGCAGAAGACGCCACGGCAGCGGGCGAGGTTAACCTTCGCAGTCTCGGCAAAACAACAATGCGTCCTTGGTGTGCGCAATCTGAGAGCGGTGGCGCACCAGAAAACAGGAGGCGCAGGTGAACTCGTCCGCCTGCGCGGGCAGAATCTGTACGGAAATTTCCTCGCTGGACAGATCCGCGCCCGGCAAATCGAAGAGATCCGCAGCTTCCGCCTCGTCCTCGTCGACCACGGAGGAGCCGACGGTGGGCCGATGGTTCTTGAACTCCGCCAGCGTATTCTCTTGGTGATTTTCTTCAGATGTGCGGGGCGCATCGTAATCGGTCGCCATAGCTTGTAGTCACGCTCCGGTCCTCAGTGTGCATCGGTGGTCCTGAACACCATAACGCCGCCGGGGCCGGTTTGGTGCCCTCGCCGGCCAGTACTTTCGTTAGCGCGGGTCACAGCAGCAACCCAAAGCTTGCCGGATAAGTTCCACGCCACACCCGGGCTGTAGTAGGAATGCTCGACATTCAGTGGCACAGTTTCCATTAGAGAATAATGTCGGCTGGAGGGTTTTCATGCAGGAGCTACGCCTGGTGGGTGTCCATGAGGATGGCGCGCACCTGCTGCTAAGCGGCGACGGGGGGACCACGTTCCGCCTGCCTATCAACGAAGCGTTGCGCAGCGCGAGTTCACGGCCATCGACCCGCGTTCCTCCAGCCGCCGCATCCGCCACGCCCGGCCAGCAGAGCTCCCCGCGGGATGTCCAGGCGCGGATCCGCAATGGCGCAAACGCCGAGGATCTGGCCCGTGAACTCGGTTTGGACCTTGCCTACGTGCAGCGCTACGAAGGGCCCGTGCGGGCCGAGCGTGACTACATTGCCCATCTGGCCCAGCAAGTGGCAGTCGCCGCGGCGCTGCCCTCCCATGACGGTTACCGTTCCGCCTTCGGTGACCATCCGGCACTGTTGGGAGAGATGGTCGCTTTCCGCCTGCAGGCGTATCGGGTGGATCCTTCAGCCACGGAGTGGGACTCCTGGCGCAATGCCGACGGCACCTGGACCGTGGTGGCGCGGTTCAGCCTGGGAGCGGAGGCTGCCGCCGCCGCGGACGAGGACCCGCCGGCTCAGTGGATCTTCAGCCCAGCCCGTAAGACACTGCGGAACACCAACCGGTGGGCGCAATTGCTGAGCGAACTCGAACCGCTTGACGGACCGCTTCCGGCGCGCCGGCTGACGGCTGTAGCCGACCGCGTGTTTGATTTTGAAGCGGCCGCGGAGGACAAGGACGACGACGCGGATTCCTCCGCCGCTGCGGATGGATTGCTCGATGTGCTGCGCTCACGGCGCGGCCAGCGACTGGGTCTCGACGAAGACGGTGACGATGCGCTGGCGGAGCTGCTAACCAAGGGCAGCGTTCCTGCTGCCCATCCGCGCCCGGGCGCCGCGTCCGCCGCGAACGATGCACCCGCTACGGACGACGACGAGCGGGAACTTTGGCCAGTGGAGGAACCGCTTCCAGGCCTGCGCCTGGCGCCTGCCTACCGCGCGCAGGACGACGACGCGCAGGACGGTCTCCACGAAGACGGAAGTCCCCGCCTGTTCGATGACGTAAGTACTGAAACCCGCGAGATCAGCCTCTTCGCACGCCCGAGTTCCCAGGGGGGCGGATCTGGCAACCAGGCTGACTCCTCCGCTGCCGGTCACCAGGACCGTGCCGCGGAGCCCGCTCCAGCGCTGCCCGACCGAAGGCTTCGTCCCAAACGCTCGAGCGTGCCTAGCTGGGATGAAATCGTCTTCGGTACCAAGGGCGACTAGCCCGACCGGCAGGGCTCCATCTGTCCGGGCTCCATCTGTCCGGGCTCTATCGGACAGGGCCCTAGGTACCAGGAACCCGGTGTTGCAGGGACTCATAAGGTAACGGAAGTTCATTACCCAACAGTGGCCGGGCAGTCGCGGCCGTTTGCTGCTGCATATGGTGGCGCCGGCAGAGCGTCTCATAGCCAACAGCCCGGTGCCCTCCGCCATCCAGTTCCAGGTTCTCCACGTCGCCAACAAGCATCTGGTCCCCTTCCACGACCATGACGCCGTTTTCGGTGCGGGCGTTGTGCGTCGCACGTCGTCCGCACCAGCACAGCGCCTCCACCTGTAGGACCTGGACCCTGTCGGCGAGCTCGATCAGCCGCTGTGATCCAGGGAAAAGTTTTGTCCTGAAATCCGAGGTGATACCGAACGCGAAGACGTCAATGTCCATTTCGTCGACGATCCGGGCCAACTGGTCGATCTGCTCCTCACGGTAAAACTGGGCCTCATCGCAGATGAGGTAATCAATGCGGGCGCCGTGGGTCAGTTGCTGGGCGGTGTGCGCCCAGAAGTCAGTCTCCGGGTGGACCTCGACCGCCGGGACGTGCAGTCCCAGACGGCTGGAAATCATCGATTCGCCCGCCCGGTCATGCGAGCTGAAGAGGACGCCTTTCCGGCTCCGGGCCCGGTGGTTGTGATCCATTTGCAGAGCGAGGGTGGATTTTCCGCAGTCCATGGTGCCGGAGAAGAAGATGAGCTCAGCCACGGGCACCGGTCCCCACCGGCGTGGTGCGGTTGCGCTGTCGCGGCGGGGTGTTCAGCGTGAGCAGGGGAACCTCGCGTTCGGCGCGCGTGAGCGAACCATGTTGGCCGACCATTTCCAGCGCCGTCGCCGAAACCCGCCGCAGGTCGTAGAAGGCCACAGGTTCGCGCGCTGCAATAATCAGGTCGCCGATGCGTGGCCGGACACCCTCATCCACTGCGCCGAAATATCCGGCGCTGATAGCCTCCCCGCGGGTTAGGATCCAGGCCTGGGGGCCATACGCCTGCTGCCACCGTGAGCGCAACCGCTCCCGCGCCAGCTCCGGCAGTCCGTCCTCGCAGTACAGGTGAACCATGCGCGGCTCGCCCGCGGTATAGGCTACACCGTCCACCAGCCCAGGTTCGGCGGAGAAATCGATCCGTTGTTCCGCAGGAACATCGACCATCCCGTGGTCGGCGGTCACCAGTAGCAGAGTATCCGGCGGAACCCGCGACGCGAGCGAGCGCAACGCGGCATCGAGATCCTCGAGCCGGGATACCCACTCGGAAGAATCGCACCCGTACCGGTGCCCTGCCTTGTCCAGGTCATTCAAGTAGACGTACATCAGGATGCTCTCATGCGCCGCCAACTGCTCGACGGCGGTCCTCACCCGGGCCTGGACGGATCCGGCCGCAATGAACTGCCCTCCGCGCAACGCAGCTTTCGTCATGGGCGAGTCGGCAAACCGCCCCTCGCTGACGGTTATGACCGGCAGCGAGGCGTTCACGCGCTCCAGCACGGTGGGATACGGTTGCCAACGCAGCGGGTCAACTCCCGCATCCCACGCATTGAGCATATTGACGACCTTCAGCTGCTCCGGGTCCAACACGTCGTATCCGACCATCCCGTGTTGGCCTGGCGGGCGACCGGTGCCGAGGGTGGCCAGGGACGCTGCCGTAGTCGAGGGAAACGCGGAGCTGAGGGTGAGCCCGGCGTCGAGGTGTGAGCGCAAAAACGGGGCGTGCCCGCCCCGCCGTTTGAGCAGCTCCCGGCCCAGGCCGTCGACCATGACGACGCAGATACGCCGCGCGGAGGGTAACTTCAACTCGTTGGTGAAGCCGTCAACCCCCAGGCTTGCTGCGGCGCTGGTAAGTACCTCGCCGATGCTCCCCGTCCCGTAGGCAGGCGCAGGCGGCAGCGGTTCGCGGTGCAGGGATCCCAATGTCATGCCGGGCGGCTACCGCTGGTGGTGTGCCCGGGTGAACCGTCCACCCAATCCCGCCGGGCGACGGGTCGGAGCATCAGCAGAGAGCGGCGCTCCGAAGCTTCCCGAGCTGGCGGTATTGACTTTGCGCAGCGCCCGAGCAAACGATTTCGCATTCTGCACAGCCTGCACGCCGTCGGCCTCGGCGCTGACGCGCAGCACAATATCCTCCTGCGCTATGGTGCCGGTGTAGCCGTGGTCGGCGTCGCACTGGGCGTCTCCACAGCTCGCCGGGCCCATATCCAGCCGCTGACCGCCGGACCAGGCGATAGCGAGCGTCATTTCCCGGGCCTGGTCGGATGATTTGTAGTCCTGCGGTTGGGCGTACAGGTAGCTCAGCACGACCGAGCGGATCTGGCTCACCGGCACAGATTCGGTCGATATCTGCGCCATGACCTGCTCGCCGGCGTCGTCAAGCTGTTGGTCGTCGACATGGGTAATAACCAGCATGTCCTCGGTGAGCACCAGCACCGTGATGTGCCGGTGCACCTCGGTCCGTTCGAAATGGGTTTCCAAGTGCACCACATGGGAGAGGGGTTCACGGCCGTCAAGAGCATCGTGCACCACATCGGCCACGAGACGGGGGTAAAAACCTGCCCGTTCGAGGGACGAGTCCAGGTCACGGCGCGGCGCGGAAAGTGAAGGGGTCATAGTCCCAGTTTCTCCCACGCACCCTCGATGCGCCTAACCCGGGTCGGTGCCATCAGTCGCGCATCGCCCGGCGCGCGCTGTCGGTGCGCTGTCGCGGATTGCCGATGTGGATCTCCGAACTGAGGGTCGAGAGCCCGCGTGTTGCCACCAGTACCGGGTTGAGTTCCAGCAGGGCGATTTCCGGATGACGGTCCTTCATCAGCGCTACCCTGGCGATGAGCTGCTCCAGGGCGGGAACGTCCGCCGGAGGCAAACCCGCATAACCGAAAAGCTTCCGGGCCGCCCGTGGAGAGCGAACCAGTTCGACCACGTCTCCGGTGGTCAGCGGGGGAATACTATGCCCCCAGTCTCCAAGCAGGTTCACCGCATCGCCGACCATCCCGAAGGAAAGGACCGGTCCGAGCAGCGGGTCCTCGATGGCACGGATGGTGCATGCCTGCCCCGCCGGCGCCATCGCCTGGACTTCCATGCCGAAGCTCCCGAACGGTGCCAGGAGTTTGTCCATCTGCTCGATATTGCGCCGCAGCGATGCGGCGTCGTCAATGTTGAGCCGCACGCCGCCCAGATCGAGGCGGTGGCGCAGGTGTTCGTCCATCGTCTTGAGCGCAACCGGCCATCCGAGTTCGCCAGCGGCCCCGACCGCCTCCTCGGCTGTGTCGAAGGCGACGCTCGGGATAAGCGTGATCCCGTAGTGCGCCAACAGGGTGGTCGTCTCGGCCGGGTCCAGCTTGCGGAGCCCGACGCCGGTGACTTTACCGAGAATGCCTCGAAGCTGCCCGGTCGCCGCGTCCGAATCCACACCCGGTGGGTCCTCGAAACTACCGTGGTCCCGGGCGCGCCACCGGGTGTAGCCGATCACGGCTCCCAACGCGGCCAGCGCGGCCCCGGGGCTCGCGAAACACGGAATGCCGCGCTGGAGATTGCCTGCCGCAGCAACTGGTCCGCCGAGGCCACTGTCCACCAATCCGTAGAGCTGCTGGGCGGACTCGGGGATCCCGGTAAACACCGCAACGATGGGTTTCCCGGAAGGCTCGGCGCACGCCTGCAGGCAGGCAGCGATCTCTGCGGCGCCGATGCCGGGTACCGGCAACGTGGTGACGACCACGGCATGGACCGCGTCGTCGGCGAGCGCGGCTTTCACGGCAGCCTCCAGCGCCGGCACTCCCGCCGATTCCCCGGCGTCCAGGTGAAGGTCCGGATCAAGCCGCGTCACGGTCATCGACTGGGCGGCCGCAGCGTCGGCGACCACTTTGCCCAGCGCGGATGAGTTGCTGACCACCGCCACCTTCCCGCCGGCGGGAAGGGGCTGCGAGGCAACAATCTGGGCAACGTCCATGAGTTCTTCGGTAGTCTCCACCCGAATCACCCCGGATTGGCGCAGCATGGCGTCGAGAGCGCCTGCGGGCGCCTGGGTGGTGCGCACCGCGTGTCCCGGGGGAAGTTGCAGCCCGGTCACGTCGGATTTTGCGACGATGACGGGTTTGGTCTTCGCGAGCCGGCGGGCTATGCGGGAAAACTTGCGCGGATTGCCGATCGATTCGAGATACAGCCCGACTGCGCTGGTGGCCTCGTCGTCCTCCCAATATTGCATGGCGTCGTTGCCGGAAACGTCCGCCCGGTTTCCGGCAGAGAGCACCGAGGACACTCCGAGTCCGCGCCGGCTCGCCACGGCGTGCAACATGATGCCCAAGCCGGCCGACTGGCTGAACAGCGCTAGGCTTCCGGTCGCGGGCATGGTCGGCGCCATGGAAGCGTTCAGGCGCACTCCGGGGGCCGTGTTGACGATCCCCAACGATGCCGGGCCCACCACCCGCATCCCGTGGGAGCGCGCCAGCTGAACAATCTCCCGCTGCCGGGCCAGGCCGTGCGCGGCGTCGTCGGCGTATCCGGCGGTGGCCACCAGCACTCCGCGCACGCCTGCGCGGGCGCAGTCCTGGACGACGCCCCGCACTTGCTCATAGGGGACGGCGATCACCGCAAGGTCCACCGGCTCGGGCACCTCCGCCATCGACGCGTAGGAGGCAATCCCGTGCAGTTCGAAGGCTTCCGGGTTGACTGCGTGCACCGTCCCGGTGAACCCGCCCTCGATCACATGCTCCAGGAACGTGTATCCGACGCTTCCCGGCTCACGGCTTGCGCCCACAACCGCCACCGACGACGGCGCCATCAGCTCTGCGACACTGCGGGCCTCGGCGCGGTGTTCGCGCGATTCCATGACGGCCTGCGAGCGGCGGGTGGGGTCGATGTCGAATTCGAGCATCACCACACCGTCGTCGAAATGCCGGGTCACTTCGTATCCGGCCTCAGCAAATACGGTGATCATGCGGCGGTTCTCCGGCAGGACCTCGGCGGAAAACCGGTGAATTCCGTTTTCCCGCGCCGCGGCGGCCAGATGCTCCAGCAGGATCGATCCGACGCCGCGGCCCTGATAGGTGTCGGAGACGTTGAACGCCACTTCGGCTTCGCGCGGATTATCCAGGCGGTCATAGCGCCCGATCCCAATGATGTCCGTGCCGCGGGTGACAACGAACGCGACCCGGTTGCGGTGGTCGACCTCGGTAAATCGTGTGAGTTCACGGGCGCTCAGCCTGGATTTGTAGGTAAAGAAGCGCAGATAGATGGAATTCTGCGACTGGCGCATATGGAAGGCCTGGACCAGTTCCGCGTCACCGGGGGAAATCGGCCGGAGGTGACCGGTCCCGCCGTCCCGCAACACGACGTCCGCTTCCCAATATTCGGGGTAATGTCCGTCTTCCGCCATAGACTCACCCTAGTGGGGATACCACGCGCACGTCAGGTAACCGCCGCGCCTGCGCCCTCCCCCACCAGTTGCACGCCCGCGGCGCGGACCCCATGCGGGGACTGGCCGCCCGACCCGAACAAGGACCAACCACCATCATGGCAAGGCGCCAGAACGCAACACCACCTCCTGATTTCGTCGAGAACATCATCGATATTGACGTTGAGTCGGAGATGGAGGACTCCTTCCTCGAATACGCCTACTCGGTGATCTATTCGCGCGCTCTGCCCGATGCGCGCGATGGACTGAAACCGGTGCAACGGCGCATTCTCTACATGATGACGGATATGGGCCTCCGCCCCGACCGCGGCCATGTGAAGTCCGCGCGCGTGGTCGGCGAAGTGATGGGCAAGCTCCACCCGCACGGCGACACGGCCATTTATGATGCGATGGTCCGCATGGCCCAGGACTTTTCACTGCGGCTACCGCTCATCGATGGCCACGGAAACTTCGGGTCCCTGGACGACGGACCTGCTGCGCCGCGCTATACGGAGGCTCGGCTGGCCGCGCCCGCGCTGAGCATGACCGACCACCTCGATGAAGATGTGGTCGATTTCGTTCCAAACTACGACAATCAGCTGATGCAGCCGGAAGTGCTGCCTGCGGCCTTTCCGAACCTGCTGGTCAACGGAGCCAGCGGTATCGCCGTCGGCATGGCCACCAATATGGCACCGCACAACCTCGGGGAGGTGATCGCCGGCGCACGGCACCTCATTGCCCACCCGGAGGCGAATCTCGAGGACCTCATGCGTTTCATCCCGGGACCGGATCTGCCCAGCGGCGGGAAAATCATCGGCCTGGCCGGTATCCGCGACGCCTACACCACGGGACGCGGCTCATTCAAGACCAGGGCGAAAGTCTCCGTGGAGCAGCTCTCCGCCCGCCGGACCGGTCTGGTCGTGACCGAACTCCCCTACACCGTGGGCCCTGAAAAAGTGATCGAGAAAATCAAGGACGCCGTCACGTCCAAGAAACTCCAGGGCATCTCAGACATCGTGGACCTCACGGACCGCACCCACGGGCTTCGGCTCGTCATCGAGCTCAAGAATGGGTTCAACCCCAATGCGGTACTCGCCCAGCTGTACCGCTACACGCCTATGGAGGATTCCTTCGGCATTAACAACGTGGCGCTGGTCGAGGGCCAGCCGCGCACGCTCGGACTGCTTGAGTTACTCCAGGTGTACATTGCGCACCGTCTACTGGTCGTCCGGCGGCGCACCGCCTACCGCCTAGGCAGGAAAAAAGACCGCCTGCACCTGGTCGAGGGACTGCTGGTAGCGATCGTGGACATCGACGAGGTAATCCAGATTATTCGCTCCTCAGATGAGACTGCCGCGGCCCGTGAGCGGCTCATGGCGATCTATGATCTGTCCGAAATCCAGGCGAACCACATCCTGGAGCTGCGGTTAAGGCAGCTGACGAAGTATTCCAGGATCGAGCTGGAAAAGGAGCTAGAATCGCTGCGGCGTGAGATCTCCGAGCTGGAAAGGATCCTCGGTTCGGAAGAACTGCTGCGCGGGGTTGTGTCCGACGAACTCGCGGCCATCTCCGCCGAATTTGCGACCGAGCGGCGTACCGTGCTGCTCGAGTCCGAAGCGGCGGCCCCGCTGAAGGGCTCGGTGCTGCCTCGCTCCACCGAAGCGCCCGCGACGGGCGCGTTGGCCCTGGAAATTGCCGACGATCCCTGCTGGGTCATCCTCAGTACCTCCGGCCAGCTCGCGCGCACCTCAGACCGGACGCCCATCAGCGGTGGCCAGCGCGTGAAACATGACACCTTCCGCTCCATCGTCGCCAGCTCCGCGCGCGGCGAGGTGGGCGCGCTGACGTCGAGCGGGCGGATGATCCGCCTGCAGGTCATGGACATGCCCGCGCTGCCTCCTACTGCGGGGGTCCCGAATCTTGCCGGGGGTGTTCCGGTGAAGGAGTTCCTCACCCTTGAACGCGGCGAACGCCTCGTCGGCCTGTGTCCGCTCAATGTGGTGATTGCGCTGGGCACGGCGCAAGGAATCGTCAAACGAGTCGTGCCGGAGTACCCGTTGAACCGGGATGACTGGGAAGTTATCGCCCTGAAACCAAAGGACGAGGTGATCGGCGTCGCACCGGCGTCCGACACTGACCAGGTCGTGTTCATCACCCGGAGCGCACAGTTGCTGCGGTTCTCCGCCGCAGTGGTCCGCCCGCAAGGCCGCACGGCCGGAGGCATGGCTGGCGTCAAGGTTGGTCCGGCGGACAGCGTCCTGTACTTCGGAGTAGTTCGGGCGGAGGATACCGACGCTGTGGTGGTCACAGTCTCCACTGCTGTCGATGCCCTTCCGGGGATGTCTGCCGGATCGGTGAAAGTGACCGAATTCTCGGAATACCCCGCCAAGGGTCGCGCAACGTCCGGGGTCCGGGCGCATCGCTTCCTGCGCGGCGAAGACGCCCTGACTCTGGCATGGGCCGGGCACGGCCCGGCCCGGGCCTCCTCGGCTAATGGGGTTGCCCGGGCGCTGCCTACAGAACACGGCCGGCGGGACGGGTCGGGGATCGCGCTACCGCAGGCGATCGACGCCGTTGGTCCGGGCCCGGAGACTCCCGCCGCTACAGCGTGAGGTCGAAAGCGAACGTCCTGCGGACAGACCGGTAGCCCAGTCGCTCGTAGATCCCAAGGGCGCCCCGTGGGATTGGCGGTGTCGACCGCCAAGCTCGCTGGAGGATTCCTCCCCCAGTGGTCCCCGAAGGCTTCATTGTGCGCGCGGCGCATCGCTTCAGCGCGCTCGGCGGCACGATCAAGGCTCACCAGTCGAAGGCCGCCAGAGGAGCGCCGCGGGCAGCACCTGCAGCTCAGGCGTACTCATGCTCCCAGCGTAACTCCGGGCTTACGCCGAGCACCACCACGTCATCGCAGTCGTCGGCTTCGCGCGCATTGTGGGTGATCAGCAGCACTGCTTTCCCTTGCAGCGCCGTGCGGAGGTCCGCAAGCAGTGCCCGGGCGCCTTCGGAGTCCAAATGGGCCGTGGGCTCGTCCAGCAGTAACACATCGGCATCGGTGAGCAGAGCCCGGGCAACGGCGAGGCGCTGCCGCTGCCCGCCCGAGAGCCGGGAGCCTCCCGCACCGACGGGCGCGTCCAGACCGTCGTCGAGCGAGCGCACCATCGCTGCCAGCCCAACAGTATCGAGCACGGCGAACAGTTCGGCATCGGAGGCGCGCCGCTCTTGGGGGCGCGCGAGCTGCAGGTTCGCCCTGATGGTCGAGGCGAACAGGTGGCTCTCCTGCGGGCACCAGGCGATCCGCCGCACTGCAGGTCTCCCTGCGCCGTCAACGCCTGCAGGCAGGGTGTCCCGTTCGGATCCGTTGACCAGGTACCGGCCAGCCATCAGGGGCAAAAAGCCCAGCGTCGCGCCGAGCAGAGTGGATTTCCCGCTTCCGGACGGTCCTGTCAGTGCCGTCCAGCGCCGTCGCGAGATCGCCAGCGAAACCCCGGTCACGACAGGATGGCCTGGAGCGTAACCGACGCTGACCCGATCCAGCTCCAACCGGGTAACAGGCGCCGCCGCTGCGTCGGCCGTTCCTGCCGCCCCTAGCGTTCCTCCAGTTCCCGGAGCGAGATCCAATCCAGCAAGGCGATCAGGCGCGAGCGCAGGGGCAACCCTGCCCGCCACCGCACCCAGCGCACCCCAGTGCTGAATGGCAGCGGATCCCGCTGCGAAGGGTTCGATCAGGGCCAACTGCATGAGCGCGAGGACGGCAGCGACTTCCGCCGGGATCGAACCAGCGGTTGTGAGCACGCCAAGGCTCGCCGTCGTGCAGGAAAGAACGATTATTGCATTGGCGCTACCTGCAGCCCAGGCGATGCGACGCAGCCCGCTGGCCGCACGCCGATCCAGCTCCCGCCCGCGGCGCAGCGCCTGTTTCTGGAGGCCGTTGGCCTGCAGATCGGCCGCAGCGCCCAGCAGCCGGACCGTGCTGGACAAAGCAACAGCTTTCATCTCCACGGCGGCCGCACCCGCCGAACGCTGGAGCAGCACCGCCGCCCACGGCGCGGCGATCAGACTCCCCAGCACACCCACCAACTGCCAGCCCAGCGCGCCGGGGTGCAGCAGGAAAGTCACGAGCACTGCGGCGCCGCCGGTCAGCACAGCGGTAACGGGCGGAAAAACTGCGCGCGCCGAGATATCGCGTAGCTCCTCGACATCCCCGACGAGCTTCTCGATACCGCCCGAGCCCCGCGCCAGGGTGCGCCAGGACTCCGCTTTGTGGAGCAGTCCGCGCCAGAGACTGATCCGCACCGCGTCTGCCCGGGCGAAGACCGCTGCGTGCAACCAGAGCCGCTCGGCGTAGCGGAGTACCGACCGGCCGATGCCGAAAAAACGTACCCCGACTATCGCGGTGAGCAGATACAGGATGGGCGGTTGCGTTGAGGCGCGCACGATCAACCACCCCGATAGGGCTGTCAGCGCAACAGCAAAAAGTGCCGCCCCGAGGCCCAGCAGCGCTGCCGCGACGAATCGTCGATTCCACGGCTGCACGAGCCGCAGAACCACGATGAGCGACCGCGCACCGACGGCAATCCGCCGGGGCAGACTCTCCGTACGGGCCCTCCCGCCCGTGAGCGAACGTGTTTCCACCGAATCAGCATAGGGATCCAGCCAACTGCACCCGGCTGGTGCCGCAACCTGTGCCGGCGCGGCGCCGTCGCGCGCGGCTGGCCCGGGCACGGCGTCGTCGCGCACGGCTGGCCCGGGCACGAGGTGATGCGGCGTGTCTGCCGCGGGGTGCGTATTACTCCCGAGCCATACCGTGCGGTCCGCCAGCGCGGCCGTATCGTCGTCGTGGGCGATCAGCAGGACCTGCAGTCCGGCGCGCCGGCGACCCAGCGCCGCCCGGATGGCCGTTGAAGCGGCGGCGTCGACGTGGGCTGTCGGCTCATCCAGCAGCAGGGTCCGTACGCCCGGTACGCACGTGGCCCGCACCAGTGCCCGGGCGACGGCGACGCGCCGCAGTTCCCCTGGGCTGAGCGTTCCGCTGCTCCGGTGCAGCAGGGCCTCGCCGTCAACCACGCGCAGCGCTTCGGCAAGGGCGGGGTGGCCGGGAGTCAATCCAGCATAGAGCGCGAGTTCGTCTTCAACGGTGTCCATCAGCAGTACCGGGTGCTGGGGAACCCACGCAACGGTTTCAGCGCCCCTCCCCGTGATGGTGCCCCGCACGGTGAGCCCGGCGGGAATAACCCCGGAAGCCAGCAGATTCATCAATGTCGATTTTCCGCTGCCGCTTGGTCCGCGCAGGGCGGTGATGGATCCCGGCTCGAGGGTGAATCCGATACCACTGAAGAGCGGAGCGCTGGTGGCGGCGAAGCGGGCACTCAGACCCTGCACCACCAGCGTCTGCGGAGTATCGGAGGCCGTCTGGCCCGGACGGGACTGAACGCGCGTCGGGCGGGGGGCGTCCACGCGGGCTCGGACCCGCGCGCCGACTTCCTTACCGTCCTCGCTGGCATGATGCGCCGCGCCGACCTCCCGTAGCGGCCCGTAGCATTCGGGAGCCAGGATCAGGGCAACGAGGGCTGTCTCCAGGCCGAGGTCACCGTGGATGAGCCGGACACCGGCAAACACAGCGACGACCGCGACGGAGAGGGTGCTGATGAGTTCGAGGGCAAGCGAGGAGAGGAAGGCGACCCGCAAGGTGGCCATGGTCTTGCCCGTGTGGGCGTCCGCAAGCTCGCGCAGCGCCTGGGTTTGTTCCGCTGCGCGGCCGAGGCCCACCAGTACCGGCAGTCCTTTGGCCAGTTCAAGCAGGTGGTCGGACAGGCGCGCCAAAGAGGTCACAGCAGCCTGGGTTTTCTCCTGGGTATGAAGGCCGATCAGGATCATAAACAGCGGCACAAGCGGGATGGTAAGCACGATCACCACCGCGCTGATCCAGTCCGCCGCGAGGATTCTGGCGCCGATCAGCAGCGGCACGACTGCGCAGGTAACCAGCGCCGGGAGGTATTGGGTGTAATAGGAGTCGAGGCCGTCCAGCCCACGGGTGAGCAGGACTCCGAGCGAACCGGTCCCGCGCGAGGATCCGGTGGCGTGTCCACCGTCCTCGACGAACCGGCCGAGGGCCGTCTGCCGGAGCCGTTCCTTTACTCCGACGGCCAACCGGTGCGCCGTCGCTTCCTGCCCCCAGGCGGCGCCGGTGCGCAGCAATATTCCGGCCACTCCCCCCACCAAAGTTCCCGGGACATCGAGCTCTCCCTGCGCCAGAGACGCAATCCCACCAGCCACGGCCTCGGCGAGCAGCACCAGCCCCGCAGCTTTCATCGCAGCGAGCACCCCCAGCAGATACACCGCCCGCCGGGATCCCGCCGCCCCAGCGGGCCCGCTCTCGAGCAGGCGGGAAAGCCCGCGCGGCACAGCGGTAGCACTCACAACGGCACGACGCTGTGGGCGGCTGGAATGTTCCGCTCAGACACACGGCGACGGAAAACCCAGTAGGTCCATCCCTGATAGGCCAGCACGAGCGGCACCCCGAGAGCGGCGACAGCACTCATCAGCGACAGCGTGTAGGCCGAGGAGGACGCGTTCTGCACGGTGAGCCCGAACGCAGGATCGACTGTGGAGGGCAGCACGAAGGGGTAGGCTGCCGCAAAAATCGATGCCACGGCGAGCACCATGGACCCTCCGATTCCGATGAACGTCCAGCCTTCGCGAGTTGGGCCGTTGACGGTACGGTTCGCCTGCCGCGCCCCGACTGCTGCCGCGACGGAAAGAGCCAGGACGGCGAGGCTCCAGCCGGTGCCACCAGCAAGGTGGACGGCGGCGGCCCACCCGAACAGCGGCAGCAGCGCCCACGGAAGCAGCTTCCGTACGGTGCGCGTGGCACGCGCGCGGATCTCGCCGTCGGTCTTCAACGCTAGGAACGCCGAGGCGTGGAGAAGGCAGAAGAGCACGACGGCGGCAGCTCCGAGCACCGCGTAGCCGCTGAACCACGCAAATGCTCCTCCCACCCGGTCGCCGTTGGCGTTCAACGGCAGTCCAGTAGTAGTCAGTGCGAGAGTCGAGCCGATACCGGCCGCCGCGGTGAAGGACCCCAAGGCGATCGCCCAGTCCCACCGGCTGCGCCAGCGGAGGCTATCGACTTTGCCCCGCCATTCAAAAGCCACCGCACGGAAGATCAGTCCGATCAACAGCACCAGCATCGGCAGATACAGAGTGGACAGCAGGGAGGCATACCACAGGGGGAAAGCCGCGAACGTCGCTCCCAGCGCTGTAATCAGCCAGACCTCGTTACCATCCCAGACCGGACCGACCGTGTTCAGCAGCACCCTGCGCTGGGTATCGGTACGCGCCGAGAGCTTCATGAGCATGCCGACGCCAAGGTCGAATCCCTCCAGGAACAGGTAGCCGATCCACAGCACTGCTATAAGTACGAACCAGATGATCGGTAATGCCTCACTCATGTCCTTCTCCTTCTCGTCGCGCTGGGCTCTGCCCTGGCCTGGGGTGGGCGCTGACGGTCCTAGTAAGCGAACGAAAGCACATCGCCGTCGTCCTTCCCCCGGGTGCCGTCGTCGGAGCGCGGCGGATCCTGCTGCGCAAGTTCCGGCATCGCAGCCGCCACGCCGCCGCGGACATAGGCGGTGAGCAGGCGGACTTCGATGACCAGCAGCACCGCGTAGATCAGCGTCAGCACTACTAGCGAGACCACCAACTCCGCCGCGCTCACGCCCGGTGAGACTGCAGCCGCCGTGAACATGAAGACGCCGTCCACCCCTGAAGGGTCCGGGTTGGGAGCCACCACGAACGGTTGCCTCCCCATCTCGGTGAAGATCCACCCTGCCGAATTAGCGCCGAAGGGAGCCAGTATCCCGAAAACCGCCAGCCGCATTAGCCAGCGCGAGGGCGGCACCGTGCCGCGGCGCAGCACCCATAGGGCTACTGCGGCGGCGGCAGCGGCAATCAGACCGAAGCCGATCATGATGCGAAAACCCCAGTAGGTCACTTCCATTACCGGAACGTAATCGACCGCCATGCCTGCGCGCTCCCCGTACATCGGGTCGTCCGGCAGGTTGGTCCCGTACTTTTCCTGGTAGCTGGGAAGCAACGTGTTGACTCCCTGGACAGGCGTTTCAAAGTCCCCGTTGGCCAGGAACGAAAGCAATCCGGGCACTTCCACCACCGCCACGATATCGTCACAGTTCTGGGATCCCAGGTTCCCCACGGAGAGCAGGGAAAATCCGGTTCCATCATGGCAGGCGGCTTCTGCGGCGGCCATTTTCATGGGCTGCTGTTCAAACATCAGCTTGCCCTGAATGTCGCCGGTGACTGCGGTCCCCGCGAAGGCAATCATCGCCACGACGGCTCCCATTCGGGCCGACCGGAGCCACACCCGGTGGTCGACGGCGTCGCGGGCGCGGCTACGGGAAGCGAGCGCACCGACCACGAGGTTTCCGCGTGCATCCACGGTATCCAGGCCGTCAGCGCGCCGCTTCCAGAGGTGGTACCAGCCGATCCCGAGCAGAAAGGCCCCGGCAACGGCAAGCGCAGCAAAGATCGTGTGCGGAAAAGCCACGAGGGCGGTACTGTTCGTCAGCACTGCCCAGGCGTCGTTCATGACCGGGCGGCCGTCGACCAGTTCAACCCCGACAGGATGCTGCATCCACGAATTCGCGACGAGGATGAAATACGCCGAGAGAACCGAGGCGAGCACCGCGGCCCACAGACAGGCAAGATGGATCCGGCCCGGCAAGCGCCCCCAGCCGAAAATCCACAGGCCCAGGAACGTCGACTCGACAAAGAAGGCAAGCAGCGCCTCCATCGCCAGCGGCGCTCCGAAGACGTCTCCCACGAATCGGCTGTATTCGCTCCAGGCCATCCCAAACTGGAATTCCTGCACCAGGCCTGTTGCCACGCCCATGATGAAGTTGATCAGGAACAGCTTGCCCCAGAACTTCGTCATGCGCAGGTAGTGCTCCTGCCCGGTGCGGTGCCATTGGGTTTGCATGATGGCCACCAATAGGCCCAGCCCGATGGTCAGCGGCACCATCAGAAAGTGATACACAGTGGTGATTCCGAACTGCCAACGGGCAATCTCCAACGCTTCCATGGTGCCTCTCGGAGGGTGACGGGTAACAAAACAAACTTTTCTACGCTACGTAGAACATTACTTCTACGTAGCGTAGAACAAATCCGCGCAAGATTCTACGCAACGTAGAATTTCGGCTTTAATGCGTGTAAATTAGAGGCATAGGTTGTGGATGTGGAACTCCTCCACCCGGATTGACTCCTGGATTTCCCACGGAGCGGTACGGAATGATCGAAGGAAAATAATGGCAACGCTCGGAGACCTCGAACGCACTGTGATGGACTTGCTGTGGGCCGCGCCGGAGGCGATGACAGCCAACGTGCTGCGGGATTCGATCGCGCATACTCCGGCGGGCACGCCCGCCGGACGCGAACTGGCAGTGACCACCGTACTGACTGTGCTCTCCCGGCTGGAGAAGAAGGGGCTGGTGGAGCGCGAACGCGACAGCCGCCCGCACCGCTACCGCGCAACAACGAGCCGTGCGGATCACACCGCGGAACTGATGCACGATGTTTTAGTGACAGCACCAGACCGCGAGGCAGTGCTCGCACGGTTCATCGGCAACGTCTCGGAGACCGAAGCCCAGACCTTGCGCAAGTTGCTCGGCGGCTGAACCGACGGTGATCTGGGCGTCGTACTTTCTGGCGGCCCTCGCCGTCATCCTCGCCTGGCCCGCCCCGATTGCCCTCTCCCGGGCCCGGTGGCCCGCGCGCTCACCGTTTACCGCGATGATCCTATGGCAGTCGATCGCCCTTGGCGGAGGCCTCTCGATGATCGGGGCCATGCTCGTCTGGGGTCTGGCCCCGTTGGGTGATGACCTAATTTCCGCGACAGCCGCACTAGTCCAGATAGTAGGCTCTGGTCAATCAGCGGACACGCTCGGCGTCATTCATGTCTTCGCGCTAAGCGCCGCCGCCCTGCTGGGAATGCACCTGGTTTTTACTCTCATGCTGACCTTTGTCCGGATCGAGCGGCAACGCCACCGCCACCGCGACATGCTCAACCTGCTCAGTTTCCCTGTAGACGGAAATCCTTCCACGCGTGTCATCAATCATCCATCGCCCGTTGCATACTGCCTTCCCGGCGGCGCCCGCTCCGTTACCGTTCTCTCGGATGGGCTGCTGCAGCTGCTGACGCGCAGCGAACTTGAGGCGGTCCTCATCCACGAGCGGGCACACCTGAATCAGCGCCACCACCTGCTCCTGTGGGCCTTTGCCGCCTGGCGTTCGGCCATTCCCTGGCTCCCCACCTCGCAGCTGGCGCACCGGGCAGTCAACGAACTGATCGAGATGCTCGCCGACGACGAAGCGCTCAAATCAGTCGATGAAACCACCCTGATGCGTGCGATCGCCGTGGTTGCCGCAGGGACAGGACCACAGGGGGCAACAGATCCCCGCGGCGGCAGTTCTGCCCTCGGCCCGTCCCAGCCCGAGGCCATTCAGGAGTACCCGCTCGCCACCGCCCAGCGGGTCCAGCGGCTGCTCACGCCGCAGCCTGCGCTATCCCTTGCCCAGCAGGGCGGCGTACTGAGCGCCTCGGCGCTCCTGCTTGCCATACCGCCGCTGCTACTGCTGATGCCGCTTCGCTAAACGTCGATCCGTTCGCGATCAAGGCTGGAAGCACCGGCGATGATGAAATCCTTGCGCGGAGCGACATCGCTGCCCATGAGCAGCTCAAACACGCGCTCAGCCGACTCCGCTTCCTGGATCCTGACTCGCCGCAAGGTCCGATGCCTCGGGTCCATGGTGGTTTCCGCCAATTGGTCGGCGTCCATTTCCCCCAGGCCCTTGTACCGCTGGATCGGCTCCTTGAACCGCCGACCGGCTTTGGCCATCGCCGCCAGCAGCTGCTGGAGTTCCTTTTCCGAATAGGTATAGATCATCTCGTTGGGTTTCGAGCCGGGGTTGATCTGTTCGACCCGGTGCAGCGGCGGGACAGCAGCGTAGACTCGTCCGGCTTCGACGAGCGGGCGCATATAACGGAAGAAGAGGGTCAGCAGCAGCGTGCGGATGNNCGTCGACGTCGGCGTCGGTCATGAGAATAACTTTCCCGTACCGGCGGGCGTCGAGCTGAAAACTACGCCCGGACCCGGCCCCCACCACCTGGATCAGCGCCGCACACTCGGCGTTGGAGAGCATGTCC
>DGBL01000229.1:34143-36109 GCA_002384315.1 Micrococcaceae bacterium UBA4005
CCCTCCACGATGAACAGCTCGGAACGCTCCTGGTCATCGATGCGGCAATCGGCCAGTTTGCTCGGCATGGAGGAGGTTTCCAGAGCGTTTTTGCGCCGCTGGGTTTCCTTGTGGACACGCGCTGAAATGCGGGATTTCATCTCAGCGACAACTTTTTCAAGCAGCAGCGCCGACTGTGATTTATCACCGCGCGCTGTGGAGGTTAACCGAGCCTGGATTTCCTGTTCGACGACCTTCGCCACGATCGCTCGGACCGCGGAGGTGCCGAGGATTTCCTTCGTCTGGCCTTCAAACTGCGGCTCGGCCAGACGGACNNGAGTTCGCCTCGATAACTTTGCGGAACGTTTTCAGGATTGCCTGTTCGAAACCGCTTTGGTGGGTTCCGCCTTTGGGCGTGGCGATAATGTTAACGAAGCTGCGCATCGTAGTCTCGTATCCGATGCCCCACCGCAACGCGATATCCACCTCGCAATCCCGTTCAACTTCCGCCATTTTGCTGTGACCACGGTCATCGAGCACCGGCACCGATTCCTTGAATCTCCCGGAGCCCTGGATCCGCCAGACATCGGTGACGGCGGCGTCCGCGGCCAGAAATTCAGCGAACTCCGAGATCCCGCCGTCGTGCTGGAAGACCTCCTCGACCGGACCCGCTTCGCCTGGCGTTCCTGGAATCCGGCGGTCGTCGCGCAACAGGATCCGCAATCCGGGCACCAGGAACGAAGTCTGCCGGGCCCGCGCCTGAAGCTCCTCATAAGAGAATTTCGCGTCCTGGGTAAAGATCTGCCGGTCAGCCCAATACCGTATGCGTGTGCCGGTAACTCCGCGTTTGGTAGTGCCCACCACCTCAAGCCGGGAGCTTTCTAGGAAGGGTTCGAACTCGGAGGTCGGAGAGAGCTTCTTCCCATCCTTGAACCGGCCCGGCTCACCGCGCCGGAACGACATCCGGTAAGTCTTTCCCCCCCGGTCTACGTGAACATCCAACCGGGCGGACAGCGCGTTCACCACGCTCGCTCCAACGCCATGGAGCCCTCCAGAAGCGGTGTACGACCCGCCGCCAAACTTTCCACCTGCGTGGAGTTTTGTGAAGACAACCTCCACGCCGCTGAGCCCGGTTTTCGGTTCGGCGTCCACGGGAATTCCGCGACCATCATCGTGAATTTCCACCGAGGCGTCTTCATGCAGGATCACCGAGATACTCTGCCCGTGGCCCGCCAGCGCTTCATCCACCGAGTTGTCGATGATCTCCCACAGGCAATGCATGATCCCACGGGAGTCGGTCGATCCGATATACATGCCAGGACGCTTGCGCACCGCTTCGAGTCCTTCGAGGACGGACAGGTGCCGGGCAGTGTAATCGGAACTATTTCGGGCCACGAGGGAATGATCTCCTTGATTTGGTCCGGGTCGATTCGGTCCGGGTCGGAACTGGTTTTTCAACGGCACAGCGCGGATCCGCGCCCGCGCTCATGCCCGCAGAGGCGTACACCATCAACGATCTTATTACCCGCACGCTCCGGATGCGCTCAGGCGTGGCCGATCCGGAGCCGCCGCGTCGCTCGCGACGGTGCGCTCGATTCACGAGCTGTCCCGGTACGCCTGAAGCGAAAGCAGACCCAGCCTGCAATGAATCGGCAACGAATGATGGTTATATGAATATACGATCCACATGAGGAGGCAATCATGACCACTGCAGTTGCACTACGCGAACTCAACACCCTGGACCGCTGCGATCGCTGCGGGGCTCAGGCCTATGTGCGGGCCATCCTTCAGACCTCCGGTGGAGAACTCCTTTTCTGCGGCCACCACTCGCGCGCAGTCGAGGCGAACCTGAAGCCGCTCACCTCGGAATGGCATGACCAGACCGACCGTCTGCACGAGAAGCCAGTCCTCGTCGACAGCTGAGGCGGTACCCGCAGACGTAACGATCCCGTAGATATAAAGGAAGGCTCCCCCGCGGGGGAGCCTT
>DGBL01000012.1 GCA_002384315.1 Micrococcaceae bacterium UBA4005
CATCTCCGCCGCCCGCTCGGTGGCTGCGCGCGCCCCGCGCTCAATGATGCTGGCAAAGCCCAGCTCTTCGAACGTCTCCAGCGCCCGTTGGGTGGTGCCGTTGGGGCTCGTGACGGCTTTGCGGAGCACAGCGGCGTCCGCACCCTCCTCAGCGAGCATGAAGCCGGCCCCGGCCACCGTCTGGTTAGCCAGAAGCCGCGACAAGTCGGCGTCCAGGCCCAGCCGCTGCCCCGCGGCAGCCATGGCCTCAGCCAGGTAGAACGCGTAGGCGGGTCCGGAGCCGCTGACAGCAGAGACGGCGTCGACCTGGCTTTCGGGCACGTCCACGACCGTCCCCGCAGCACGCAGTAGCTGCCGGGCGTTGGTCAGATGCGCTTCAGTGGCGTTGGATCCCGCCGAGATGGACAGCACGCCCCGGCCGAGGCGCGAGGGAGTGTTCGGCATGGAGCGGATCACTGGTTGGCCCGGCTCCAACGCTGCTTCGATCATGGCGGTGGATACGGCAGCCGCGACGCTGATCACCAACGTGGAGGTCTTGAGCACCGGGGCGATTTCCGCTGCGAGCTCTACCACTCCCACCGGTTTGACCCCCAGGATGACGACGTCGGCCTGGGATGCAGCGTCCCGGTTTGCCGACTCGTGCTCGGTATTTGCCAGCACGGTGATGCCATGGAGCTCACGGAGTTCGCGGGCGCGTTCGACCCGTCGGACCGTCGCGGTAACCCGTGCTGGGTCAAGGCCTGCCGCCAGAAGTCCGCCGAGTATGGCCTCGTTCATGGATCCGCAGCCGAGGAAAGAAATGTGCATAGTGGATTCCGTGGTCATGGTTCCATCCTGTCACG
The DNA here is from genome assembly GCA_002384315.1 of Micrococcaceae bacterium UBA4005. Taxonomy (GTDB): domain Bacteria; phylum Actinomycetota; class Actinomycetes; order Actinomycetales; family Micrococcaceae; genus Arthrobacter_D. Next base: position 843 of record DGBL01000012.1, read on the forward strand.
AGCGGTTCCCAGCATTCTCACAGGTATTTCCGTGGTCAGACACAAGTAGGGCCATTAGGGTTGCTGATACCTCATAAAGGTGCGAGTGATGAGGACCAGATTCTCCTGTCTGGTCCAGGCGCTGGCGACTTGACGGATGATTCCCCCCAAACACCGGTCGATGTCGCCAGCGCCTACGCTTTTAACCGCCAGGGGCCCTCAATAGAGTTCGATCCTCATATGGTGGAACGGCGAGGCGGCGCTTTCACGCTGGGTGGNNTGGGTTCACGCTGGGCTGGTCAATGCGGAGCGGTCCGCGGAGTCGAGCTGCGCATGGCCTACTCCTTGGCTGGGTAGCGGAGACTCGGCCTCGAACATTTTGGCGTCAAATCTGCGCAGCAACAAACCTTCGCGCAACGCCCAGGGACAGATTTTCATGCTCTCGACACCGAACGCCTCCATGGCCGCCTCCGCCACCAAGGCGCCAGCGAGCACCTGCCGCGCCCGGATCTCGGAGACTCCGTCCAGATGGGCGCGGTCCGCGGCCGACATGGCGGACAGCCGCCTGGTCCACAATGACAGGTCGTCCAGGCGCAGTTCGCGCTGCACGAACGGGCCAGCGGCCGAGGGCGAAGCGCCGGCGAGCCTGGCCAGGGATCTGAAAGTTTTTGAACTACCCGCCACCAGATCAGGGGCACCCAGCGGACGGAATCCCCGGACGGCCTCCTTCAGAGTCGCCCGAATGTATTGCCGCACGTCCTTCACGCTCTTCGCTGACGGAGGATCCTCCGGCAGCCAGTCCCGCGTCAGCCGGCCAGCCCCCAACGGGATCGAAAGCGCCCGCTCAGGCAGCTCGTCACTGCCCAGGGCCAGCTCGAAGGAGCCGCCACCAATATCCAGACTGAGGAGGGTTCCGGCGCCCCACCCGTACCACCGGCGCACGGCCTGGAAGGTCACGGCGGCCTCCTGGTCTCCGCTCAACTCCTGCAGCTCCACGCCGGCCTCCTCGCGGACGCGAGCGAGGACCTGTTCCCCGTTGGTCGACTCCCTGATCGCAGAGGTGCAGAACGCCAGCAGATCCTCGGCGTGGCGTTCCTCAGCGAATTTCTTTGCTTCCAGAACGAAGTGCACCAGTTCGTCCTGTCCCGCTGGCGTAATGGCGCCCTGGCTGTCGAGGTGGGACACCAGCTGCAGTGGACGTTTGTGGGTTGCGAAGGGCACCGGACGGGCGCCGGGGTGGGCGTCGACAAGCAACAAATGGACGGTGTTCGATCCGATATCAAGGACACCCAGACGCATAATCGGCCTTTCCACGTACTGGACGAACCGCCGGAGGACCTCCGGCGCCGCCGTGCTTACCTACCCGCGGACACTTTCCGCTTCGCCGGGGCCCGTTTCGTGGTCTTCTTCGGAGCCGGGCCTTTGGCGCGTTTTTCCGCCAGCATGCTCACTGCCTGCTCCCGGGTCAGCTCCTCGATCGCCATGGAACCAGGCACGGTAATATTGGTGACCCCGTCCGTAATGTACGGGCCGAACCGCCCGTCCTTGACGACGATTGGCTTCTCACTTTCCGGGTCATCGCCGAACTCGGCTAAGGGTGGTGCCGCTGTGCGTCCGCCGCGCTGTTTGGGCTGGGAGTAGATCTCCAGTGCCTGCTCGAGGGTGATCGTGAAAATCTCCTCTTCAGTGCCGATGGACCGGGAGTCACTGCCCTTTTTCAAGTACGGCCCGAATCGACCGTTCTGGACAGTTATTTCCTTGCCTTCGGTGTCGGAGCCGAGCACCCTCGGCAGGTTCATGAGGCGCAGGGCCTCTTCCAGGGTGACGGTCTCGACCGACATCGAGGCGAACAGGGATCCGGAGCGCGGTTTGACTTTGGCCGGCTTTTTCGGCGGCTTCGGCTTTCCGTTCTTGTAATACTCCACCGGCTGGTTGGCCAGATCCTCCGGACTCGGTTCGGGGATCAGTTCAATGACGTAAGGACCATAGCGTCCATCGCGCACCACGATGGTACGCCCGGTGTCAGGATCAGTTCCCAGCACCCGTTCCGCCGTGGCGGGCGCGTTCATCAATTCGGCCGCCTTCTGCGGAGTCAGCTCATCCGGCGCGAGGTCCTCGGGGACGTTGGCACGCTGCGGTTCGGCGCCTTCCGGGGCATCTGCTGGCAGCGGCTTCTCCAGGTAGGGACCGAACTTCCCGACCCGCAGGGTAATCCCTTCGGCGATCTCCACCGAGTTGATCCGGCGCGCATCGATGTCTCCCAGGTCATTGACGATCGTGTGCAGGCCGGTCACGGTGCGGTCGCCGTAGTAGAAGTGGTTCAGCCACTCCACGCGGCCCGCCTCTCCGCGGGCAATACGGTCAAGGTCCTCTTCGAGTTCAGCGGTGAAATCGTAGTCAACGTAGTTGGTGAAATGTTCTTCCAGGAGGCGCACCACGGAGAATGCTATCCAGCTGGGAACTAGGGCCTGGCCGCGAACCCGGACGTAGCCGCGGTCCATGATGGTCGAAATTGTCGCAGAGTAGGTTGACGGGCGTCCGATTCCGCGTTCTTCCAGCACCTTCACCAGGGACGCTTCCGTAAAGCGTGGCGGCGGCGAGGTTTCATGCCCGACCGCCTCGATGGAGGAAGCGCCGAGCGTATCGCCCTTCGCGACGTTGGGAAGCCGCGCCTGTCCGGCGTCGACGTCGTCCTGGTTGCGTTCGGCGTCGCGTCCTTCCTCGTACGCAGCCATGAATCCGCGGAACGTGATGACCGTCCCGGAGGCGGCGAACTCGGCGTCGCGCCCGTCGGCGGCGACCGCCCCGAGACGGAGCGAAGCGGTGGACCCCTTGGCGTCAGCCATCTGCGAGGCGACGGTGCGCTTCCAGATGAGCTCGTAGAGCCTGAACTCGTCCCCGCGCAGTTCCTTGGCGACCTGGGCCGGCGTTCGGAAGGAGTCCCCGGCTGGCCGAATCGCCTCGTGCGCTTCCTGC
>DGBL01000236.1 GCA_002384315.1 Micrococcaceae bacterium UBA4005
GCAGCGCTCGTGCGGCACATGAACTCGCTGTTTGTGGGCGGGGAGTGGACGGAGTGCGTCACCATGCTGGCCACGCACTACCCGGCGGAGACTGCAACAGGGTGGGAGGGCGCGACGTCGGCGTCAGTGGAAGGGGTTGTGCTCGCCTACGGCGGGCGAGCCCGTGAGGCACTCAGATGTCTGCAGCCGGGACTGGCCCAACTGCACCATTTTGACCGGTACCAGATCCTGCCCGCGGTCGAGGCCGCCACAGCCTACGCCTGCTCCCTGGTCGGCGACCATGCCGGGGCGCGCGCGCACCTGGCCCGTATTGACCTGGGAGGGTTTCGGTATTCGTGGCAGGTGCGCTGCCAGGTCGAGTATTTTTCCCGGATCGCGATTGCCGACCCGCAGGAAAAGGAGCATATTGCCCATGAACTGGCAGAGCTCGGAGAGGTGGAGGCCCGCCGGGGAAATCTCAGCCAGCACCTCTTCTTCACCTGCCAGGCCTTGCAGTTAGGCCATCAGCAGTCCGCGTCGGTCCTTTCCGCATCCGCCCTCGCCATGGAGGGCACGCTGGCCCGGGTATGCGCCCTATTCGCCAAGGGCATGGAATCCCCTGATGCCCACCTGCTCCTCGAGGCAGCGCACGCCGCGCTGAACCTGGGGGACACCGTGCTGGCACGCGTTGCCGCGAGCCAGGCGGCGGCTACCGCCGTCGTCGGTGCCGACGCCGAATTGGTGACCCGCGCCCACGGACTGCTGAATTCCATCCCAGACCCGGCGGGGACTACGCGTGTCTCTGTTGTCGACCAGCTCACGGCCCGGGAACGGGAAATCGCCGTGCTGATCGGTGACGGCGACACCAACCGGGAGATCGCGCAGCAGATCTTCATCTCCGTGCGGACGGTGGAGGGCCACCTGCGCCGTATCTACACCCGGCTCGGGATCAGCACCCGCCGGCAGCTCCGGGAACTTCTTGCGTCAGGCGGCGCATGAATGGTGGAGGACTCCAAAGCCAGCTGATTGGCAGGGAATACCTGATTCAGGCGATCTGCCAGTCATTGTTCGACGGCGACCGCTGCGGGGTGCTCGTGGTCGGGGACGCGGGGATGGGTAAAACAGCGCTCGCCAAAGCCGTCCTGGAGACCATCGACTCGACGCGCACCGTGGTAAAGGTCAGCGCCGCTCCCTCCCTGCAGGCGGTTCCCTTTGGAGCCCTGGCGCCCTACCTGCGCGGACTCTCCACGGATGACGCAACCTCCCCGGTCGCGATCTACCGGGCGATCCTTGCGCACCTGTCCAACGGATCAACCGTTCCTGACGAGGCGCCACTGTTCGTCGTGGATGACGCGCACGAGCTCGACGACAGCACCGCCGTCCTGCTCTCCCAACTGGTGGCCTCCGATCGGATCAAGGTCCTCCTGCTGGCCCGAAGCCGTCCCGGTCCGCACCCGGAGTTCCTTTCCCTGTGGAGGGACAGCCTGCTGCACCGGCACCAGCTCACCCCGCTGGATCCCGCCGAGGGCAAAATCCTGTGCGAGGCGGTACTGGGCGGAGAAGCCCTGACGAGTCTGCATTCGCTACTGTATGCAAGGTCGCGGGGTAACCCTATGTTCCTGCTCGCCTTGCTGGAATTCGGCGTGCGCGGGGGTTATATCACCGCCCACCGGGGGATCTGGCGGGTCAGCGGCCCGCAGCCGCTTGGCGATATGGAGCTCGCGGACCTCATCCTCAACCAGCTCGGACGGCTGGACGCTGAAGAAACCGAGGCCATGGAACTCGTGGCGCTCGCTGAGCCCGTTCCGGTCCAGACAGTCATCGAAGCGCTTGGCGGCAGCGCTGTCTACCGTCTGCTGGAACGTGAACTGGTGGAGATCACGACGGACCTGGCCCGCACCGTGACTCTGAGCCATCCCCTCTTCGGCGAAGTGATCCGCAGCCGGGTTCCGGTCGGGCGGAGCATCAGGCTGCGAAGGCGGATCCTCGATGCGCATAGCTTCGACGAATCCGAGGCGATCGAAGGCTACCTGCGCCGCGTTGCGTGGGCGCTTGACTGCGGCTCCCTGCCCGCCGATGAAGTCTTGCTGCGTGCGGCGATCATTGCGAACCGGGTCTACGACTCCCGGTTCGCGCTGCGGGCCGCACGCGCGGTGGATAATCCGCTGCTTCGCGGCCGCGCGCTCATCGAGATCTCCCGCGCGGAGATGATGCATGGAAAGTTCGACTACGCCCGGTCCATCCTCGATGAGGTCCTTGAGGAGTGCAACGACCTCGCAGTGGCGCGGGAGGGAATCACGCTTTCCATCGCCTTGCGGCTCCGGCGCGGCCACGCACTGGCAGGCATCCGCGCCGACGTCGAGCAGTGGCGGGCTATCATTGCCCGCGCGGAAGCAGCAGGGGCCCCGGAGGCCGCTGTAGCGACAGCGCTGCTGGGGAGCCGGGTTTCCATGTGCGTCGCGGAGCTGATCGCAGGAAACTACGCAGAAGCCGAGACGGAACTGACGGAGGTGCTCGCAGACAGCCATGTTTCCGAGGAATCCACTGTGGTCGGGTTGAGCCTGCTGGCGGCAGTCCACGATTCCACCGGCAGGGCGGTCTCCGGCGCCGCCCTGGCCCAGAAAGCGGTGGACCTGGTCAACGGCAGCGGCCACCGGCATCACGGCTACCGCGACAACGTGATGGTGCGTTTCAGCGTGAGCATGGTGAACGCGGGAAAGTACCGTGAGCTGGCGTCCGTCTTCCGGGAGTACGCCAGTGCGCATCCGGCCAGCATGGTCTATGTGGGCGGGCTCGTCGAATTTTGCGACGGTATGGCAGCGATGCGCAGCGGGCGGGCACGCACTGCGCACAAGCGCCTGCTTGCTGCGGTCGAGGGGTTCGGCGAATGGGACCCTGCGCAACTGCGATATCTCAGCATCGGCATGGCGGCCCACGCCGCCATGCGGCTCGGGGATACGGAATCCACCCAGCTCCTCCTACAGGAATTCGACGCCGCCGAACCGCTGGGTACCAAAGCCACCCGCCTGCGGGCCCGGATCCACGCCGCNNTGGTCGGAGACGCCCGAAAGCTGGTCGCCGTCGCTGAACTTGCCCGCGATGAGAGCTATTTCCTGGCCAGCGCCGAAGCTTACTGCACAGCGATCCGGCTCTACGAAAAACAGCTTCAGTTACCGCAGGCCCGGGCGCTTCAGGGCGCGCTGCGCCGGGCCGTGGAGGAACTCGAGGGCATGGAATTGCCGTGTGGGATGCGTCCTGGCGGCGGCGCCGAATCGACGCTCACCGCGCGCGAACGCGACATCGTTGAACTGGCCGCGAAAGGCTTCTCCAACCGCGAAATCGCACACCAGCAGAGCGTATCCGTACGAACCGTTGAGGGTCACCTGTACCGCATCTTCGCGAAATTGGGCATCACTAGCCGCAGCGACCTGGCCAACTACTGAGCCTCCCGCCGGTGCCCGC
>DGBL01000232.1 GCA_002384315.1 Micrococcaceae bacterium UBA4005
CAATAACCTCGATATCGACGTCCAGTCGGCACTGGAGGAGCTGCCGCCGGATTTCCGGGCCGCAGTAGTGCTGTGTGACCTGGAAGGCCTGGCCTACGACGAGGTGGCGGACGTGCTGGGAGTCAAGCTCGGTACCGTCCGATCCCGTATTCACCGCGGGCGAAGTATGCTGCGTCACAAACTTTCCCACCGTGACCCGCGCAAGCCGTCGACCCGCCCAGCAGCGCTTGGCTTTCCGCGCGTCGCAGGGGCGCACTAGGGTTCCGTGCCGCTATCCACTGCGGTTTCTGCGTGAATGCGCCAGCTGCGCCCCGGTAAAGGTAGTCTTTTCACGTGTTTGGAATCAATGGCCTTGAGTTCCTGGTCCTGGCGCTGATCGCCGTCCTGGTGCTCGGGCCTGAGCGGCTGCCTGAATACGCTTCCCAGCTCGCACGGTTGGTGCGTGAACTTCGGCGTATGGCCTCAGGAGCGCGCGAACAGCTGCGCGAAGAGGTCGGCCCGGAACTAGACGAGGTCGACTGGCGCAAGCTGGATCCGCGCCAGTACGATCCGCGTCGGATCATCAAGGAAGCCCTGCTGGAGGATTTCGAGGACGTCCTCAAACCAGTGAACGACGGCGGCCCGGCCGCAGCCGCTGCACCGCACCCGACGCAGCGCCCGCCGGTTAATTCGCCGCTTGCGCGACTGCGCGACGGCGATCCGGCTCCGTTTGATGCGGAAGCAACCTGAGCGGTAGCACCCTGGGGCCAAAAGAGCGTGACACACTCACCGGGGTGAGACCGTCAGCCGTGTCCCGGCCAGCCCGCGCGGCCGGTGGGCAAGCTGGCTGGCAATACGCTCCAGTTCGGTCCCGGCAGGCGACCCCGCGGGTGACAGGACGACAGGCAGTCCGGCGTCACCGCCCTCCCGCAGTGCTACATCCAGCGGTACGCTGCCCAGCAACGGAACCGGAACCCCGAGGGTTTCACCCAGGCGCCGCGCGACGGCCTCGCCCCCGCCAGTGCCAAAGAGTTCGAACCGCTCCCCGGTAGGCAACACCATTGCGGACATATTCTCGATGACTCCGGCCACGGTCTGGCCCGTCTGGGCGGCCAACGCCCCGGCGCGTTCGGCGATGTTGGAAGCCGCGCTCTGCGGGGTGGTGACCACAATGAGTTCCGAGCGCGGCAGCAGTTGCGCCGCTGAAATCGCTACATCGCCTGTTCCCGGAGGCAGGTCCAGGAATAGGGCGTCGAGATCGCCGAAGTATACGTCGGTAAGGAATTGTTCAAGAGCGCGGTGCAGCATTGGCCCACGCCAGGCAACGGGCTGGTTCGTGCCCACGAACATGCCAATCGAAATGACTTTCACCCCGTAGGCAACCGGCGGGAGAATGAGCTCGTCCACCCGGGTGGGGGCCTGGTCGATCCCCATCAGTCCCGGAACGGAAAATCCGTGGACATCTGCGTCCACGATGCCGACCCGCAACCCTTGGGCCGCCATCGAAGCGGCAAGGTTGACCGTCACACTGGACTTGCCCACCCCGCCTTTGCCGCTGGCAATCGCATAGACACGGGTGAGGGAACCTTCCGCATTGAACGGATTACCGCGCTGCCCGCCCGCGCCGCGGAGCTTGACCTTCAGCGCCTCGCGCTGTTCCTGCGTCATCACTCCAAGGTCCACCCGGACCGCGGTCACGCCGGGCACCGCCTGGATAGCTTGTTCGACCTCAGCGCTGATGGTCCCGCGCAGCGGGCATCCCGCTATGGTGAGCAGAATGCGGACCCGGACGGTGCCGTCGTCGTCGGCCTCGACGCTCTCAACCATGCCCAGGTCCGTAATCGGCCGACGCAACTCGGGGTCCAGGACTGTTGCAAGCGCAGCGAGCAGTCCGGGCCGGGCGATCATGGGCTGGTTTTCCGCGGCGCCGGGGCTAGTTTGGGCAACGTGGTGGTCTGCTCCGACGGTTTGCGGCGGGGTTTTTTATGCAACGTGATTTCCTGCCCGTCCGCAGACTCAAGGATGTCCTCCAGCGCGCTACGCAGTTCGGAGCGCACGTAATCGCGGGTGGCAACTTCCCGGATGGCGATGCGTAGATCGGCGATTTCCCGGGTGAGATATTCGGTGTCGGAGAGGTTCCGTTCCGCGCGCTGACGGTCTTCCCGCAGGGAAACCCGGTCGCGGTCGTCCTGGCGGTTCTGAGCCAGCAGCAGCAACGGTGCAGCATAAGAGGCCTGCAGGGAGAGCATCAGCGTCAGCAGCGTGAATCCGATTGCCGCGCTGTCGAAACGGAGGCTTTCCGGGGCCCAACTGTTCCAGCCCAGCCAGAGGACACAGAAAACCGACATATAGAACAGGAACTGGGGCGTACCCATGAATCGGGCGAAGTTCTCCGTGGCACTGCCGAAGGCGTCCGGGTTTGGGCGTAGTCGGGGGATCCAGCGGGTCCTGGATTCCCGCGGTGTGTCCAGTCCGCTGGGTGTCAGCTTTGATTTCTCGGCCATGGGTTCCTCACCGCTTCAGTCTGGGGGTATCGTCCTGCGCCCGCCAATCGTCGGGAAGGAGGTGATCTAGCACATCATCGACGGTCACCGCGCCGACCAGCCGTCCGTCGTCGTTGATAACGGGCAGGGAGTTGAGATTGTAGGTAGCCAGGATGCGGGAGACCTCGCTGATGTTGGCCTGGTCACCCACCGGCTCGAGGTCTGTGTCGACGATATTGCCCAGCTGTTCCGGAGGGGGAAAGCGGAGAAGTTGTTGAATATGCACGACTCCGAGGTACCGGCCGGTCGGTGTCTCCAACGGCGGGCGGCACACAAAGATGGACGAGGCCAGGGCGGGGGTGAGTTCCTGCCGGCGGACGTGTGCCAGCGCTTCGGCCACGGTCGCCTCCGGCGGCAGGATCACCGGAACCGTGGTCATCAGGGAACCGGCCGTGTCTTCGTCGTATTCAAGCAACCGGCGAACATCCTCGGCGTCATCGGGTTCCATGAGCTGGAGGAGTTCTTCCTTCTGTTCCTCGGGTAACTCATTGAGGAGGTCCGCGGCGTCATCGGGGTCCATCTCCTCGAGTACATCCGCAGCCCGTTCGCGGGTGAGTGAGGAGAGGATCTGCACCTGGTCCACATCCGGCAATTCCGGCAGGATGTCGGCGAGCCGGTCGTCCTGAAGTTCCCCAGCGACCTCGAGGCGCCGCTTGTCGTTCATCTCATGGAGCGCCTCGGCGAAGTCGGCCGCTTTCAGATCGTCGTGCTGGGCGACGAACTGGGTCGCGCCCTGTGGTTCGTTCTGCGGCCCGTGGTATGCATCGAGCCAGTCGATAATGAGCCGTTCGCCGCCACGCCGGAGCCCGCGCAGGGGCGAAGAGGACGCTGTGGTCCGCCGAATGAAGAGCTGCGAGACATTCCAGTCCCCGCCACGGTTCTTTTCCATCGCGATATCCTCGATGGTCGCCGCCCCACTGCCGTCGCGCAGGACGACGCGCCGGTCGAAGAGCTCGGCGACTACCAAGATTTCCGCTCCGCGCTGTTCGAAGCGGCGAAGGTTGACCAGGCCGGTGCAGATGATCTGGGAAGGATCCATCGAAGTCACCCGGGTCATGGGGACAAAGACGCGTTTCTTTCCGGGCACCTCAACGACCAATCCGACGGCCTGCGGTGGTTTCCCCGGCCCGCGGTCAAGGACGACGGCATCACGCAATCGGCCCAGCCGGTCGCCCAGAGGGTCGAATACGTCCAGGCCAAGCAAACGCGCAACGAAAACGCGGGTTGGATTGGTGCTCACATGCCTAGGCTACTTCCCGGCGGGAATTTCCGGGGTATTCGCGACGCGGTGCGGGCCTGACGCAGGGTTCACTGCGAGCGATACCTGCCCACACTGACGTGAAAGTAGGCGAGAATAGGGCCATGTCACAACTACTTGGACGAACCGCTTCACGGGACGAGGGCCGCACGCTGCCGCGCGGCGAAACGGTGGGCCGCTACAGCGCCTACCTGGAGGCGCAGAAAGCAGTCGACTACCTGGCCGACAACAAGTTTCCCGTACAGCGGGTCTCGATCATCGGGAACGACCTCAAAACCGTGGAACGGGTCACCGGGCGGCTCAGCTATCCGCGCGTAGCCTTCGCCAGCGCGGCTACCGGAGCTTGGTTCGGATTCTTTGTCGGGCTGATGCTCACGCTCTTCGGCGGCGGAGAGACGTACGTGACGCTCTTTTCCTCGATGGCGCTCGGCGCGACGTTCTGGATGCTTTTCGGCGTGGTGACCTACGCCTTCCAGCGCGGCAAACGGGATTTCACCTCGACCAGCCAGGTCGTTGCGACGAGTTACGACGTGATCGTGGAACCTTCCGTCGCCGCGGATGCCCGCCGGCAGCTGATGCAGTTGCCGATGAATGGCCAGTCCCTGCATCCCGGCGCCAGCGGCGGATGGGCAGCGGGTTCGAGCTCTGAGGCTCACGGTGAGGCTCCTCCCGGCGGGGTTCCTCCCGTCCCGGGGGCAACCCTGCCGCCGTCCACGGACACCGTTGCGGACACCACTGGCGCTGGAGTGAACGAACCTGGAGTCAGTGAGCCGGTGCCACCCCCGTCACGAGGACGATTCCCCGACCTTCCGGATGGACGCCCGCAATACGGTATCCGGGTTCAGCCGGAGGCACAGCCGGATGCGCCATCCGAACCGGAGCAGGCGCCGGAGCAGCAGGACCAGCACTCCGGCCCGAAGGCGCCCTAGCTTGTAGTTCCCGCGGAGGTCGCTCTACTCTCCCGTGGGGCTGTAGATGCCCGCCATCCACGCCTCGACGTCGTCGGGGTCGCGGGGGAGTGCCGAGCTGAGGTTGACCGGACCGTCGGAGGTCATGAGGATGTCGTCCTCGATCCGGATGCCGATTCCACGGTACTCCGCCGGAACAGCCAGATCGTCCTGCTTGAAATACAGCCCGGGCTCGATGGTGAAGACCATGCCGTCGGCCAGGATTCCGTCGAGATACAGTTCCCGCTTGGCTTGGGCGCAGTCGTGTACGTCGAGTCCTAGGTGGTGGCTGGTTCCGTGCGGCATCCACCTCCGGTGGTGCTGCCCGCGGGGCGAGAGCGCCTCGTCCAGGGAAACGGGGAGCAGGCCCCACTCCGCGAGCCTCTCGGCTAGGACGGTGACGGCGGCTAGATGGACATCCCTGAATTTCCGGCCGGGCCGGGCCGCGGCAAAACCGGCATCTGCGGCATCCAGGACGGCCTGGTAAATGCGTCGTTGGACATCGGAATAGGTCCCGTTGACGGGCAGGGTCCGGGTGATGTCCGCTGTATACAGGCTCTCCATCTCCACTCCCGCGTCCAGCAGCAGCAGGTCGCCGGCGTGAACCGGGCCGGAGTTGCGAATCCAGTGCAGAACGGTGGCGTTGTTACCTGCCGCCGCGATCGTGTCATAGCCAAGATCGTTGCCTTCCTCCCGTGCCCGGGTGAAGAACGCGCCCTCGACGACGCGCTCGCCGCGGGGGTGGGAAATGGCGCGGGGAAGTTGGGCGACGACTTCGTGGAAACCGTCCACCGTGGCCGCAACCGCGGCGCGCAGTTGCTCGATCTCCCAAGGGTCCTTGATCAGGCGCAGTTCAGAAAGTGCTTCCGCGAGGACGCCGTCGGCGGCATCCGTGGCCTCGAGGTCGTCCAATCCGGTGTTGATCCGTGAGGTGTCCACGAGCGCGTCGATATTCTGGTCCACCTCGCGCAGCAACCGGATGTTGATTCCCCCGATGCTGGGAACTCCAGCGTCGGCGGTGACAGCGGTTTCGAGGTCTTCCAGCGGCGCCGTCGCGAGCCCGAGCAGCGCTCCCACCTGGGCACGTGAAAGCCGTGGACCAATCCAGAATTCGCCGTGGCGGGCGTTGGCGTAAAATTCGGCGCTGTCCCGTCCGGCGAGTTCGCGGAAGTACAGGGTCGCAGTGTGGTTGCCGCCGTCGTCGCCCGTTCCCGCTCCGGCAGGTTCCATGACCAGCACAGCCTCCGGTTCCTGGTCCAGGCCCAGACCGGTGAGGTGGGCAAACGCGGAGTGCGGCCGGTAGCGGTAGTCGGTGTCGTTGGAGCGTACCTTCAGCGGGCCTGCCGGGATGACGAGGCGTTCCCCAGGGAAGCGTGCGGAGATTGAATGGCGCCGGCTGGCAGCATAGGGTGCCGCTGCTGACCGGGCAGGGAGATCTGTAGTCTCCGGAGCCCAGTCGCTGGCCATGAAGGCCTTGAAGGCATCGGAGTCGGGGCGTTGGGAGCGGTTCTCGTTCCGGGTCTCGAGCGGCTGTTCCCCGGAGATCGCTGCCGCCAGGTCAAGCGTGGAGACGGATTCGGGCTCGGAGGGGTTCTGGACTGTACTCACGCCCTTATCGTCTCACCGCGGTGGTGGGCCGTCCAAATAGTGCGCGTTACTGTCACTACGGGATGGCCAGCCATGCACTGTCAGCAGTCGACGGCGAGGTCCGGGCGGTAGATTGGGCTGGTGAGAATCGACCTGCACACCCACTCAAACGTCTCGGACGGCACCGAGGACCCTGCGGCGGTGATGGCAGCTGCGCACCTGGCCGGGCTCGGGGCGGTCGCGCTGACGGACCACGATTCAACAGCGGGCTGGGGAGCCGCCGCACGCGCCGCTGCGCGCCTGGGTATCGCCTTCGTCCCCGGGATGGAAGTCTCCTGCCGCACTCAGACGGGTGTGAGCGTCCACATCCTGTCCTACCTCCAGGATCCCACCCATCCGGGCCTGCTGGGAGAAATCAGCCACTCGCGGGCGTCCCGTCTGACACGGGCACAACGCATGGTCGAACTGCTTGCCGAGGACTTTCCGATCAGCTGGGAGATTGTCCAGGAACATGTGGCTGAAGATGCCACGATCGGCAGGCCGCACATCGCTGATGCGTTGGTGAGTGTCGGCGTGATCAGGGACCGGTCGGAGGCCTTTACCACGTTGCTTACCGCACGGTCGAGGTACTGGATTGGACATTACGCTCCGGATCCGGTGACCGCTGTGGCGTTGATCCGCGCTGCTGGAGGGGTGCCGGTCTTCGCGCACCCTGCGGCATCGGCCCGAGGCACGGTGGTTGGTGAGGACGCGCTGGAGGAGATGATAGCGGCCGGATTGCTTGGCCTTGAGGTTGACCACCGCGACAATCCCGAACCGGCGCGCGCGCGGCTGCGTTCCATCGCCGTCGCGCAGGGTTTGTTTGTCACCGGATCGAGCGACTATCACGGCCGCGGCAAGCCGAATCGGCTGGGGGAGCAC
>DGBL01000039.1 GCA_002384315.1 Micrococcaceae bacterium UBA4005
ATCTGAGGGCTGCTGGTGGGCGGGATAGAGGTGGCTGAGCACAAGCAGGGCGGTCGCTGATAAGAGCAGTGCGATCAGCACCACCGAGCGGTTCCAGGATGGGTGGTGGCGTCCCAGGAACCAGGCGGCGGTGGTCAGCATCGCGGTCGAGACGAGTACAGCCCCGGCAGGGCTGGTCAGCGAGATTCCCAGTTGGCTCGCATGCGCCGGGGGAAGGGGCACGCTCAGCAGGGCCAGATGGCTTGCGGCGATGATGACGACGGCGCCGACCGTCGCAGCGAGCGCGGGACCGTAAGCCCCGCGCAGCCCGCTGCGCGGCAAGGCAAGACTGGCTGCTCCCAAGGCGACGGCGAGGGACGCCGGATGGCTCAGGACGCCGAAAAACCCGACCAGCAGCGTGAATTCACTATCTTGGTGGTCAACGAACCAGGCAAGCACCGGTTCGTTGACGCTGCGCAGGATCGCCGCCACCGGAGGTACCCGGGCGATGAGCGTGTACCCGGCCGTGAGGAACACCGCGATGAGCGCCGCGGCCCCTACGGCCAGCAGCCCGTGGCGGCTGCGCAGGCCCGCCGCAGCGGGCTGGAGCCCGCGCAGCACCAGCGCCGCCGTCCGGGACGGAATGAGCCGATGTACTCGGTCCTCGGTCCATTGGCGGTGGCGCAGCGCAAACCGCGCCAGCAGGGTGATCAGGACGAGCCCGGCAATAACACCCGTAAGGATCAGCGTGGCCTTGCCCAGATACTGTTCGACCGTCCGGTAAGAGTGACCGGCGAAAAACCCCAACAGCACCATAGCGGTGGACCAGAGGGTCCCGCCGATAGCGTTGTAAAGGATGAAAGTGCGGTAGGGCATGCCCGCCATCCCGGCAAGGGCCGGAACCAGCGCGCGCAGTAGCCCCACCCAGCGCCCAAGCAGCACTGCACTTCCACCGCGTGCGGTGAGGAACGCTTCGCCCTTGGCCCAACGCTCGGCCCCAACGAACTTCCCCGCCCGGCTCGTTTTCAGCCCAGGGCCGAGCTTCCTGCCGATTTCGAAGCCAACGGAGTCGCCCGCGACGGCTGCGGTAATGGCTACCGCGAGCATGATCCCGAGATGGATATTTCCCTGGCTGGCGAGCACCCCGCCAATAATCAGGGCAGTCTCACCAGGCAGGACAAGGCCGATAAACGCTGCCGCTTCACCGAAGGCCAACGCGCCGATAATGAGATAGACGAGCGGGCCGGACATGGACAGGATGGCGTCCACAAAGTGGCTCACTGCTGTGCCTCCGCGGTGACTGACTGCAGCGGAAGCATGACCTCGAAGCGGGTTCGACCATCGTCCGTTTCCAGTGCGCTGATCGTTCCACCATGGGCCTGCAGGATTTCCCGGCTGATCGCCAGGCCCAGTCCGCTGCCACCGCTTTCGCGGGTGCGGCTCGCATCGAGGCGGACGAACCGGTCGAAGATGTTCTCGCGCTGGTCGGCGGGAATAGTGTCTCCATCATTATCAATTCTCACGACGGCGTACCCGTCCTTACAGTGCAGCGCGACATCGATTCTGGACTCGGCATGCCGGTCCGCGTTGTTGAGCACATTACGGAAAACCTGCGTCAACCGGTTGGTATCCGCCGTCACCCGGGCAGGGACCAGGCTCGCGGTGACCGTGTGCTGAGACACTGCCCTGATTCGTAGCAGCTCCTCATGGAGCACATCGTCAAGGTCGGTATCGAGCATAGTGAAGCCCAGGCCGGCGTCGTCAAGCTTGGAAAGAGTCAGGAGGTCTTCGACAAGGTGACCCATCCGTCGGACCTGGGTCTGCAGAATCCCGATGGTCTCCCGCCAGGTCTTCCCGGAGCCATCCGCTGCGGCGACCTCCAGTCCCGTGCCCAGCGTGGACAGCGGGCTGCGGAGTTCGTGGCTGGCGTTGGTGACGAAACGGCGTTGGGCGCGGTCGGCGGATTCGAGCCGGGTGAGCATCGAGTTCATGGTGGTAGCCAAGCGTTCGATCTCGTCCCTGGTCGGCGGGACCTCGACCCGTTCGCTGAGGTGTTCGCGGCTGATTCCGGCGACGGTGGCACGGATTCGTTCCACGGGGCGCAGTGACCGGCCGACCAGCACCCAGATCAGTCCGCCAGCCAAGGTGAGGAGGACGGGGACTCCGCCGAGCAGAAACCAGCCGACAGTGGAGACAGCCTCACGCTGGACTTCCGTGGGGATCGCCACGACCACGGTCCACTCCCCGTGCGGCAGGGAGACCCCCGACGCCGCGACGACATGGTCCTCGAGGTCGGTGAGGGAGGCCAGGCCGGGTTTAGCCGAGATGAATCTCTGGCCGGGGGAGAGGTGGCCTCCCGCGTAGAGCGGTTCGCGAAACTCGTCGTCGGAGGTGGCTGCCAGGCTGCCGTCGGCGCGCAGGAGCTGGGTGATCTGGGTCCCGCTTCCGGTCAGCTGGGCCGTGAGGTCGCTGCTGTCGTCCTCACTGAGCTGTTGCACAGCCGTCTCGAGCCGTTGAACGGCCAGGTCCCGCGCATTATCGATCAGCGAGGATTTGAGCAGGACCAGCAGCAGCGCTCCGGCGGCGGCAAGCACGACGGCGAGGGTGAGCACTGCCGCGGCGGTGGCCTGTGTGCGCACCCCCCAGGCGCGCGCCCGCTGCCGCGGGACTGGGCGGGGAGTCCTAGCGGTCATCGGAAACCAGGCAATATCCCATGCCGCGCACCGTTTTCAGGGTGGCGGTGCCGAACGGAAGGTCGATCTTCCGGCGCAGGTACCCAATATAGACTTCGACCACGTTGTCGCTTCCCTCGTAGGCGGAATCCCACACATTATCGAGAATTTCCGCTTTGGAGACCACCTGGTCGTGGTGGCGGATGAGGAAATGCAGCATCGCATATTCCTTCGGCGTCAGCGTGATCGGTGTGTCCTGGCGGGCGACGGTGCGGCGTACCGGATTCAGGGTGAGGGTACCGGCCGCAAGGTTCATCGGCCGTTCGGGGGATCCCCGGCGGATCAGGGCCCTCAGGTGGGCGACCAGGACCATGAAGCTGAAGGGTTTGGTCAGGTAGTCGTCGGCACCGAGATCGAAGGCGTCAGTCTGGTCGTATTCGCCG
>DGBL01000203.1:0-3915 GCA_002384315.1 Micrococcaceae bacterium UBA4005
CAGCACGGTGGCGGCGATGCCTTCTGTGACCTTGTTCAGTTTGACCAGGGGTGTATCGCCGATCAGGTCGATGACGGAGTTCGCGTACTTCATAGCTACAAAGCTACCGGGTGCGCAGGGATTCCTGATGCCCACGGCTCTCGGAGCGGCATGACACGATGGACGCATGATTCGTTCCACCGCCGTCGCCGGCCCTGCGACAGCCTCCGGTGGCCTGTCGGTGCGGTGGGAACCACCCGGGGCGTTCGATCTCGCTGCAACCCTGGAGACCCTGCGGTGCGGCCCGCAGGATCCTGCGTTCCTTACCGTTGCAGGAGTTCACTGGCTCGCGTTCAGGAACGACGACGGCGCCACGACCCTGCGGCTAGAACAACACGGGACACTCCGGTCATCTCGCATCGCAGCCTCGGCCTGGGGCCCGGGCGCGGAAAGGGCCTTGACTTCCGTGCCGCGCCTGCTCGGCGCCGACGACGACTGGACGCGGTTCGATTCTCCTGCGTTCGGCGAGTCGCTGCCCGCCTTGGCGCGAAAGGGACGCTATCTCAGCCCAGGGCTTCGGCTGCCCTCCAGCGGGCGCATGCTGGACGCCGTCGTGCGGGTGGTGCTGGAACAGAAAGTAACAGGCATCGAGGCCAAGCGGTCCTGGCGCTACCTACTCTCGCGCCATGGGGACCCGGCGCCGGCTGCCGGGCAGTGGGCGCCACCACAATTGCGGCTACCGCCGACTCCGGAACAGTGGCGGCAGGTTCCAGCCTGGGAGTGGCACCGTTCGGGCACCGACGCGCAGCGATCCTCCACCATCCTCAGATCAGCCGCTGTGGCCGCGCGGCTGGGGCGGCTGGGCGCGGCAGCGGATCTGGCGAAGGTAGCGGCTGGCCTGCGCGCGGTACCTGGCATCGGGGACTGGACTGTCGCGGAGGTTCTGCAGCGCACCCACGGCAGCCCTGATGCGGTGTCTGTGGGGGATTACCATCTTGCAGCCTATGTGGGCGCGGCGCTCACCGGGACACGCACGGATGACGCCGGGATGCTCCGGCTCCTTGCACCCTGGGCGGGGGAACGCCAGCGCGTGGTGCGGATGCTCTACGCCAGCGGCTTCCGGAAACCGACGTTCGGACCACGGCTGGCGCCCGCGGATCACCGCCGGCGGTAACTGCCAGCGTCAATCGCCTGCGGTGACCGCCGCGAGCGGGAACGCTCTGTCTGCAACTAGGCTTGTCCCATGACCGATACCGTAGCTGTGACAGCTGTTTTCATTCCGCTCGACGACGAATTCTTCCGTGTGAAGCTCGCCTTGGATATTGCCATCGAACAAGTGCTCGAAGAGCCTGGCTGCCTGCAGTACGAGGTCACCGACGCCCAGCCGGAGCGGATTGTCCTGACCGAACGCTGGGAATCAGCGGAATTGCTCGAACAGCACCTGCACGGACCGGCCGTACAGGACCTCCACGAATCCCTCAGCGCCCTGCTGGCGGAGCCGGTGCAGGTGAGCCGCTCGGACAAACCCTAGGCTGGCTGCCCGTCCTGCGCGGGGTCGCCGTTGCTCTGGGCGGCAGCCTGCTGCTCAGCGACCTGGGCGTGGACTGCGGTCATGTCGAGGCCCTTGACGGCGTCGACCAGCTCGGTGAACTGGGTGGAGTTCATAGCTCCCGGCTGGGAAAATACCAGTACTTTTTCCCGGAAGGCCATGAGCGTGGGGATGGAGGTGATGCCCGCGGCGGCGGCGAGGGACTGCTCCGCCTCGGTGTCGACCTTCGCGAAGGTGACGTCGTCGTGCTTCTGGGACACGGCGTCGTACACGGGGGCAAACTGCTTGCAGGGGCCACACCATTCGGCCCAGAAGTCAACGAACACGATGTCGTTGTTCTCGATGGTTTCGGGGAAGCTCGCTTCGGTGATGTTAATAGTTGCCATAACCCAACGCTAACCAGAAGGACGCCAGATGTCTTGCCGTGTTCGCTAAGGATGAAGTGCGATGCCCTACAGTCTGATTCGTGAGCATCCACGTTTCCCGGCTCCGGGACTACCTGTGCGGCGAATGGCAGATGGAGCGCACCATGCTCGACCGCCGGACGCCGGCACATGGCAGTTTCCACGGCGTCGTTAGCGTTATCGGGAAATCGCCGGCCTCGCCAATGCTGCACTGGCAGGAAGCTGGAACCATGACCTGGCCAGGCTATGAGGGGCCTGCGAGCAGATCTTACCGGATCGAACCGACCGGTGACGCCCGCGTCCTGGAGGTGATGTTCGCCGACGGTAGACCCTTTCACCAGTTGGACCTCCGGAACGGTCAGTGGAGAACCAGCCACCATTGTTCCCCGGACATGTACCAGGTGGCTTATACGGCTGTCTCAGCGGTGCGGCTCGACTACGACTGGGAAGTCCACGGCCCGGCGAAGGATCTGCTGATCCGGACATCGCTGCAGCGGAAGCGCTAGGGCCGAAGCTACTCCGCCCGCTGATCGGCCCGACACGCAGAAAACCCCGCCTGACTGTATTTCAACAAGTCAGATGGGGTTTCCCAAGGTGGCAGGTGAGGGCTTCGAACCCCCATAGGCTTCCAGTGGTGCAGAACAGAAGGATGCAAGCGGCCCAGTTGTGCCCGCTTGCATCCTTCTGTTTCCTGCTGTGTGTGCTCACAGCGCGCTCACCCACGATGAGCACCGCAACCATTCGTTACAGAGAGTCAACAATCTGCATGACGCGCCGACATACGAAAACCCGCCCGTATTGGCGTCCAGTAACTTCGTCCAAATAACCCATTTCCACGAGGCGCTGAATCGCGTTGTTTGCGGGTGGATACGTCACTTGATGAAGCGCTGCAGCCTGAGAGGGTGTGATGACCGGGTAGGCAATGAGGTCGTCCACAATGTCTAGAACGACGCCCTTGGCGTTCGCAGCCCGCAGTTCGTTGAGGAGTTGCGTACGGAACTCGAGGAGTGCGTCTATCCGGGCGATCTCTGCGTTAGCCTGGGCCTCGACGGCGTCACAGAAAAACCGGACCCATTCATCAAATTCGCCTGTTTGGCTGCAGGCCAGAAGCAAGTCCTTGTACTTGTCCTTGCGGGGCTCAAAGTAAGTTGAGATGTTCAAGATGGGGTAACGAAGAGCCTTCGCGTCGACTAACTGAAGCGTAACGATGAGGCGTCCCATGCGGCCGTTGCCATCGGTGAATGGATGCAACGTCTCGAACTGGTAATGACCTAACGCAGCCTTGACCAGGAGGGGAACGTCGCTCGGCTCATTAATCCACCGCTCCCAGGCGTTCATTCCGTCTATGAGCAGCTTCCCTTCAGGAACCGGAACGAATCTAGAGTGCTCCATGCCGCTTCGTTCACCGGCTAGGTACACGGGAGAACGGCGAATAACTCCTGCGTCCCAGCTGCCTCCACGAGTGCCTTTTACCAGTACTCCCTGTAGATCGGCGATCGCAGTGGTAGTAATCGGCCTCCGCTGAATCAGCTCCAACCCCTGCATCGCTGCATCAACGTAGTTGAGAACCTCCGATACTTGTGAACTTCTTCGTCTCTTATCGACGAATTCGGCTTCTAGGACGTCGAACAGGGTGGCATGTGTGCCCTCCAAGGCGCTTGTGCTCTGTGCCTCCTTGTGGAGTGCAGGACGCACTAAAAGTTGTGGGTTGGGAAGCTTATCAGCTGCCGAATCTAGCCGGCCAAGGGCCAGAGCTGCTTCTGCAACCCGCTTATAGGTTGCCATCTGAAGATGAAGCTCGCTGGGTAATGGGTCTGGAACGAAGGCCCAATGGTCATATGACTCGCCGATAGACTGGTCGAAGCCTTGGATCTGGACGAACTTGCCGGCGGCCTTCTCTGTGAAGTCGGCTATACGCATCAGGGCGCTCCTATAAATTACATCGCTGTACTTATAGGTTACCTCCCCAAGCTATAAATTACC
>DGBL01000203.1:4052-4241 GCA_002384315.1 Micrococcaceae bacterium UBA4005
TGTGAGCACCGCAGCAGCTCAGCAGGCTGCTGCTATGTCGTCTACGTTGTGGATGGTCATGCTGTCTGGTCGTGAAGCTGTAGACCCACCGGCCCAGCGATGCCTCACTGACGCCGAGCTTGCGGGCGACGGTCGCTCCCGACCTGCCGGTATTGATCACCAGCTTCACGGCCTCGTCCTTGTACTCCG
>DGBL01000205.1:0-6769 GCA_002384315.1 Micrococcaceae bacterium UBA4005
CGACGACGTCAAGACCGGCGTGATTACCTACAAGATTGCCGCGCACGCTGCGGACCTCGCCAAGGGCCACCCGGGAGCCAGCGAGCGGGACGACGCGCTATCCAAGGCCCGTTTCGAGTTCCGCTGGCGGGATCAGTTTGCGCTCTCCCTCGATCCCGAGACGGCTGAGGCGTTCCACGACGAGACTCTTCCCGCGGAGCCCGCGAAAACCGCCCATTTCTGTTCGATGTGTGGCCCCAAATTCTGCTCCATGCGCATCTCACAGGATATCCGCGATCAGTTCGGCGGCGTTTCCGCCCAGGAAGCGATAGCAGGTATGGCGGATAAGTCTGCTGAGTTCCGCGCCGCTGGCGGGAAGGTCTACCTGCCGGAGCCGGTCATCCAGCGATCCTGACGTTCCCGCGCCCCGGAGCGCTGAATTCCTCCATCACCTTGCGGTCAGAGTCCAGGACTGCTAGGCCTGAAGGTAACCGATTCAGCACTCCGGGGAAGGACGACGCCGTGAAACGCACCCATCCATCGATTCAGGACCTCAACGAAGAAGACCTTGAGGTTTCCGACCGGCCGAAGGACTGGGCTGCGGGGGTGCCGGGGGTTTATCACTCCATGCGCCCGGCTATCGAGCAGATGGGCGTGAACCGGAGCCGGAAGACGCTCCTGGCCCTGAACCAGAAAGACGGCTTCGACTGCCCCAGTTGCGCCTGGCCAGACCCACGCCACCGCAAAACCTTCGAATTCTGTGAAAACGGCGCCAAAGCGGTCACTTGGGAGGCCACCCCGGTGGTCATCTCCGATGACTTCTGGGCCGAACATTCCGTGCCTGAACTGCAGGGAAGGTCCGAATATTGGCTGGGGATGCAGGGCCGGCTCACCCGCCCGGTCCATAAGCCCACGGACGCGGATCACTACCAGCCGATCAGCTGGTCCGAAGCGTTCAGGCTCCTGGCCGGAAAGCTCAAAAGTCTCAACTCTCCCAACGAGGCGGCGTTCTATACCAGCGGCCGTACCTCCAACGAGGCGGCGTTTCTCTACCAGTTAATGGTCCGCGCGTACGGTACCAACAACCTGCCGGACTGCTCCAATATGTGCCATGAATCGTCCGGCTGGGCCATGGGGCAGACCATTGGGATCGGCAAGTCCACCGTCTCATATGAGGACTACGCCCAAGCCGACCTGATTATCATCATGGGCCAGAACCCCGGAACCAACCACCCGCGGATGCTCACCGCATTGGAGGAAGCCAAGGAAGCCGGCGCCCAGATCGTTGCGGTGAATCCGCTCCCGGAAGCAGGGCTGAAGCGTTACAAGAACCCCCAACGCGTCCGGGGCATCATCGGCCATGGAACCGAGATCGCCGACCAATACCTGCAGATCCGCATCGGCGGCGATATGGCCTTGCTGCAGGCCCTGTCCAAACGGGTCCTCGAGGCCGAAGCAGCGGCGCCCGGCACCGTGCTGGACCATGCCTTCCTCAGCGAACACTGTGAGGGCCTCGCTGACCTTACCGCCCATTTGGTCAGGCTGGATGACCGGGCGGTCGCCGAAGCCACGGGGCTGAGCGTTACCGAGATCGACGAACTGGCGGAGCGCTACCTCCGCGCGGAGAAGGTCATCATCACCTGGGCGATGGGAATCACGCAGCAGAAAAAAGGGGTGGCAACGATCAAAGAGATGATCAACCTTCTCCTCCTGCGCGGGAATATCGGCAAGCCGGGAGCCGGCGCTTCCCCGATCCGCGGCCACAGCAATGTCCAAGGAGACCGCACCATGGGCATCTGGGAGCAGATGCCGCCGTCGTTCCTGGATTCGCTGGGCCGGGAGTTCCGCTTCTCCCCACCCCGCGACCACGGCGCGGACGCCGTCGAAACGATCCGCCACATGCGCGAGGGCAGCATCAAAGTTCTGGTGGCCCTCGGGGGAAACCTCGTCTCCGCCATCTCGGACACAGTGACTGCAGAGCATGCCCTCCAGCAGACCGAGCTGAGTGTGCAGATATCCACCAAACTCAACCGTTCGCACCTGATCACCGGCAACGAAGCGCTGATCCTGCCCACCCTGGGCCGCACCGAAATCGACATTCAGGACAGCGGCGCACAGTTCGTCTCGGTCGAGGACACCGAGTGTGCAGTGCACCCATCCTGGGGACAAGTGGAGCCGATCTCCCACCAGCTACTCTCCGAGGTCGCGATCATCTCCCAGCTGGCCCAGGAGTTGATCGGAGACCGGATCGACGCCGACTGGGCTGGCTACGAGCGCAATTACGACCTCATCCGCGACCATATCTCGCGAGTAGTCACAGGTTGCGAAGATTACAACGAACGGATCCGGCAGGAGGGCGGATTCATCCTGGCGAATGGGCCGCGGGACTCCCGGACCTTCAATACCCCCACGGGAAAAGCTGTTTTGACGGTGAATGACCTCGAGCACGTCGACCGCCCGGCAGGAACCCTGATTCTCCAGTCGATTCGCTCCCACGACCAGTTCAACACCACCATCTATGGCCACGACGACCGCTACCGGGGCATCAAGCACGGCCGGCACGTCATCTTCGTCCACCCGGAGGACATCACCGATCTGGGCCTCAGCGACGGGCAGGGCGTTGATATTCGCGGTGTCCACAACGACGGAGTGGAACGAGTATTGCGCAACTACCGCGTTGTCTCCTACCCGACCGCGCGCGGCTGCGCAGCGGCCTACTACCCTGAGGCGAACGTGCTGGTTCCCTTGGACGCTGTCGCCGAAGGCAGCAACACACCGGTGTCGAAGGCGGTCATCGTCCGGCTGGAACCCACCACTGACCCTGCCTCCGGCATCACCGTACCCGCCGATTCCCGCGGCTAAGGGCTACCCGCCCAAGGTGCTACTGCGCGGACCCTGTCCACCCCCGCGCCGACTGCTCGCCGCGGCCCTTGTCGATGATGTCGAAAACGGTGGAGGCTGCGGACTCCACCGCAGCTGCCGACTCCTTGTGCCCGCTCGTCGCGGTCAATCCAGCGGCGTAACCCACCAGGAACGCGCTGGTGGCTCCCGCTGCGGGGGATACCAGCGCCGATGACTTCTGCGCCAGTTCCGCCAGCAGCCGATGATCGACTTCAAGGTCCAGGATCTGCAGCGCCTGTGTGAGCTTCCGGCTCCAGTCCATCAACTCGGACTCTTCATGTTCGGGCATATCCGTCATGGCTATTCCTCCATCTCCTGTCGCCTGCATGGGAGGCCTCCCGCCTCCCACCTGTAGCACCGACCAGGGCAGAACGCAACGAGGCAATACCCCATTTCACTCCCCAGCCAGAGCGAAGGCCCTGCCTGAAGGAGGAAGATCCTCGGCTATCGGCGTGGAACGTAGGTTTCCTGCCAGCGCATCAGTTCCGCGAAAAACCTGCCTCGAGACGGTTCCGCGGAGAGGGTCAGGTCATGGATCCCGCCAGCAACCCGGACGCACGTCACCAGATTCCCAAGTTTTGGACCTCCCTGGGCGATATGCCGGACATCGAGGACGACGTCGGCACTGGAGATTTCCGCGCGGCTACTTCTGGAAGTCGCGCTCCGGGCCGCGTACGCAACGAAGACCGGACAATCCAGCTCAAGGCCGCGCGCGATCTGCGCATGCCCGCGCCGCACAGCACTGAGCCACCCTGCACGAACGGGAAAACCCTCATGGGGTTTCCAGCTGAGGTTGTAGTCCCAACTGCCGCCGAAGTCCTGGTGGATACTGCGCGGGTATTCGGGCCCCAAACCGCCAACACGACGCATCGGAGCAAGGCGGCCCAGGGCATGGACCGCACTGGTGCCCAGAGTGCGCATGAACAACCCTGCATTCAGGTCAAACCACGGACTGTTCAAAACAACGGCATCGATCACCGCCTCAAACTGGCGCCTGTTCGCCCACAGGCTCACGACGAGGCCGCCGGTGGAGTGGCCCATGACGGTGAGTGAAGAATGCCCGTCCTCGCCACGGATGATCCTCACCGCCGCGTCGAGTTCCTCGTCGTAGTCCGCGAGCGCGGTGACGAAGTTCGGGGTGTGGTGGGGGCGCAGAGATCGACCATGTTTGCGCAGGTCCAGCGCNNCCGTGCACATACAACACGGCCCGGACCGGCTGCTCCTCATCCGGTAAGCAAGCACGGCGCACCAGGGTTGCCGTCAGCGCTCCTTCACTATCAGGACGCAGCTCCAGGTCCAGCGAGCGGTAGTTCGTACCGAGGACATCCTGGTCCGCGCTACCCCAGCGCGAGCTGACCTGCTCAGGGAACAGTGAGTTCACCCATCCGGCCCCAGCCATCGGCGGCGATCTTTTCGCTGATGATCTGCGGAGTCTCGGCGAGAGCCTGCGGCATGTCCTGCATTGCCTGGCTGAAGTGTGCACTGTTCACGTGCGCGGCCGCAGCGTCGTCCCGGAAGGCCTCGACGAGGACGAACTCGTGAGGGTTCTCGACGCTCCTCGACCAGTCGAACCACAAGTTCCCGGGTTCGTTCCGGGTCGCTTCGGTAAAACCGTGGGTGAGCTCGAGCCAGCGATCGGCCCAGTCTGGTTTGACGTTGAATTTAACCACGATGAATATCATGCGAAGTTCAGCCTTCCGGTCCCGTGAATAGTCGCATGCCAGCCGCCGGGCGCCTGCGCATACCCTGACCAATGTATCGGGTCGAGGCCCGGAAGTCTCTGCCCCGCCGGGGGTGAATCGGGCGGATCCGTCCCGGCTGAGGTTAGGGTTCAGGACAGGGCCCCGCAACCCGGCGCCTTGTCCTGCCCGCCGCGACCATTCCGTCCTGAGGAGCACTTCATGCTCAACGCCCTGCGCGCCGCCGTCTCCGATCCCGCACAGGTGAAAACCCGTGCGATAGACCGTCATTCCCACGCCCACGATGCCTCTCACTTCCTGCTCATCCCCCAGGCCGTCGTCGTCCCTGGTTCTGCCGCCGAGGTCGGAAAACTGTTGCAGGCCAGCGCATCTCAGGGTGTTGCGCTCACTTTCCGTTCCGGCGGGACCAGTCTGAGCGGCCAAGCGGTCACGGATGGGATACTCCTGGATGTTCGCCGAAATTTCCGCGATATCGAGGTGCTCGACGACGGTGCCCGGGTGCGCGTGCAGCCAGGTGTCACGGTGCGGTCGCTCAATGCCAGGCTCTCCCGGTATGGACGGAAATTCGGGCCGGACCCAGCAAGTGAGGCTGCCTGCACGGTCGGCGGCGTGGTGGCGAACAATTCATCCGGAATGCACTGCGGGACGATCGAGAACGCCTACCAGACTCTCGATTCAATCACCGTGGTCCTGCCGAGCGGCACCGTAATCGATACCGGCGCGCCCGACGCCGATGAGCGGCTGCGTGCCCTCGAGCCCGAACTGCACCAAGGGTTGCTGAACCTTGCAGCGCACGTTCGCTCCACCCCGGATTCCGTACGCACCATCACTGCACAATTCTCGATGAAGAACACCATGGGGTACGGGCTTAATTCCCTCCTCGACCATGACCGGCCCGTCGATATGCTCGCGCACCTGATGGTCGGCAGCGAGGGAACACTCGGTTTCGTCGCCGAGGCCGTCTTCCGCACCATCCCGGTGCTGCCGCATACCGCGACCGGCCTCCTCGTCTTCGAGGACCTGCAAGCCGCCACTGCCGCGCTCCCGGCCCTGGTTGAATCGGGGGCGAAGACAGCGGAATTGATGGACGCTTTGTCCCTACGGGTGGGTCAGGGTGTTCCGGGGGCGCCCGCCGTCGTCCGCGGACTGACAGTCCGGGAGCACGCGGCCCTGCTGGTCGAATACTCGGGGACCTCCGCCGAAGAGGTTGCTGCGCAGCAGGCAGCGGCGGCTGGCCTGCTCAGCCCGAAAGGCTTGAGCGCTCCGGCGCAGTTCAGCACCGACCCGGCCATCCGCGCCCAGCTCTGGCACCTGCGCAAAGGCCTGTACGCCTCCGTGGCGGGGGCACGCCCACCCGGAACCACGGCCCTCCTGGAGGACGTCGTCGTGCCCGTGCCGGCTCTCGGGCGGACTTGTGTGGAACTGATCCGCCTCTTCGACGCCTACGACTATTCAAACTGTGTGATCTTCGGCCATGCCAAGGACGGAAACATCCACTTCCTGCTCACTGACCGGTTCGCGGAAGCGGCCGAGCTGGAACGCTACAGCGCCTTCACCGAAGACATGGTGGATCTGGTGCTCGGGGAGGGCGGATCCCTCAAAGCCGAGCACGGGACCGGCCGGGTCATGGCCCCGTACGTGCGCCGCCAGTACGGGGATGAACTGTATGCGGTGATGCGCTCGATCAAGGACCTCTTCGACCCCACCGGCATGCTCAATCCGGGCGTGATCATGAACGACGATCCGCATGCCCACCTCCGCCATATTAAAAGCGCCCCGCCCGTGGCCCCGGAAGTTGATCGCTGTGTCTCATGCGGCTACTGCGAGCCCGTATGTCCGAGCAAGGACATCACCCTGACGCCGCGCCAGCGCATCGTCACGCTGCGTGCGATCGAGCAGGCCCGGCTGGACGGGAATGCCTCACTTGAGGCGGACCTGCGCAAGGATTACGGGTACGAATCCGTCCAGACCTGTGCCGTGGACGGTATGTGCCAGACGGCCTGCCCGGTGGATATCAACACAGGCAGCCTGGTCAAGCGGCTCCGTCAGGAAGGCTCCTCCAACGCCACGAATGCACTCTGGAACCTCGCTGCGAAGCACTGGGCCGGAGTCACCGCAAGCGCTGGAGCGGCGCTGAGCCTGGCTGCGAAGCTGCCGGCCGCCGCGGTGATTGCTCCGACCACGGCGGC
>DGBL01000205.1:6784-9973 GCA_002384315.1 Micrococcaceae bacterium UBA4005
GTGACCCTGCTGATCCCCTCGGACATCGACTCTCTGTGCTGCGGAACCCCGTGGTCGTCTAAGGGCCTGCCTGCCGGTCAGCAGGCTATGCGCCGCCAGACGATCGCCGCGCTGCGCCAGGCCACGAACGACGGCGTGCTGCCCATCGTCTGTGACGCCGCCTCCTGCACCGAGGGGTTGCTGGCCCTGCAGGAGGCAGCCGGTTCCGAACCTTCCGCACCGGGCCGCCGCCCGTTGGAGATCGTGGACGCCGTACAATTCGTCGCCGAGAGCATTCTGCCCAAGCTAGGCCCGCTCGACCAGATCGACTCGCTCGCACTCCACCCTACGTGTTCCTCGACCCGGCTTGGGATCAACCATGCGCTCGAACAAGTGGCAGCAGCCGTCGCAACCCATGTGCGGATTCCCGACAGCTGGGGATGTTGCGCCTTCGCCGGAGATCGGGGCCTGCTCCACCCGGAGCTCACGGCCTCGGCCACCCAGGCCCAGGCCGCAGAGGTCCACGCGCTTGGCGCAGAAGCGCATGCCTCCTGCAACCGAACCTGCGAACTGGGAATGACCCGGGCCACGGGCGCTGACTACCGCCACATCATCGAACTGCTCGCGGAGCGCTCCCTCGAGGCTCAGGGCATCAACGGAACCGGCAATTCGGCAGCCGTAGCCAGCGAGTAGAAATAGCTGAAAAAGAGGATGAACATCGCGGTGCTGAGCGCTCCTATCAGCAAGCCCACCCAGGCGAGGAGCCGACCACCATTCGCGGGCTCACCGAAACGCTCGGACTTCTTCGCCTGACGAAGCGCCAGCGGCCCGAACACCAGCGGAAAGAGCACCAGCGGAGACAAGAACAGCGACAGCACCCCGAAGGCCAGTGCCCGCTGGGAATGCCGTTTCCCGGTCAGCGGGTCAACCGGAGGTGGACGTCGCCCCGGCGGCAGCGTGCCCCGAATAAACGGCCGCTCACTGGGATAGACCGAGCGGGTGTGGGCAGGCAACTGGGACATGTGGCACCTCTCGCGGGCAAAAAGTTTTCCGTACCGTTACGGCTGCGCCACTGCGGTCGGGATATGGAACCGGACGGGTTCGACATCCTGTGGCAGCTGGTTCTGCAGCAGGGAGTAGTGCGGCTGGGAATTGTGTAGCGGTGAGTTATGTATAGTGCATCAGGGCCGATTAGGGAAGTGATTTCTCACTATTGGTTCGGGTCTCGGCACCAAGCCGGCGCAGGTAGTCGGCGAAACCTGCCGGAGCCCGTCCGCGGGTCCGCGCCGAAGTGAGAGCCCGCACGCTATCCACCGCGCACCACCGCGCTCCCCGCGCCTTGAGCCGCTCAACCAGTTCGACGTCTTCTCCGCTCTCCCGGTGGGCAAATCCGCCTGCCTCCAGGTAGCTGCTGGCGCGGAACCCCAGGTTTGCCCCATGGATGTGGGCGTGGCCCGCGGCCAGTCTGTGGCGGGTCGCCCACGCCTGTGCCAGCACGGAGTCGCGCTCCCACGGCTCCCACCGGGGTTCAACCGAGCCGAGCACCAGATCGTAGTCCTGCGCAAGCGCATGGTGGCCCGCCAGCCAGTTCCGCGGCACGCACGTATCGGCGTCGGTATTGGCTACCCATAGGTACCCCGGTTCGTTCTCGAACTGTTCGAGGGCGTACCGGATTCCCTCGTCCCGGGCCCGACCGACTGATCCGAAATCGCCTGCTACTGCGCCGACCCCGTGGTGGTTGCGAACCACACGGCCGGATCCGTCCGTGCACCGGTCCAGCGCGACAGTCACCGAGACCTGGACCTCGGGGTTCCGTTCGGCGAGCAGATCCGCTGCCTGGGTGATTGCTGAGAGACAGCGCGGCAGGCAGCGCTCCTCGTCGCGGGCGGGAACGACGACGGCGAGCGCCGTCGTCCTCACACGAGTCCTTCGGCGGCCGCTGCCGAGGGCATCCCCGCATGGCCGAAGAGCTCGAGCAGGAAATCCTCCTCCTCGAGCCGTGCCTGCACACGCAGCCCGGACGAAGACCGGAACTGCTGATGCACGGCGTCGCCGTCCAGTTCCCAGCCGTCAATGGGATGCCTCCAGTGGCATAGGAGGACGACGCCGTCCGCGGCCAGGGACCCGACGATGCGCCCGATCAGGACGCCGAGCTGCCGGGCTGAGAGGTAGTAGCCGGTTTCGGAGAGCACGATGAGGTCGAACGTACCCGCCGGCCAGTCTTCAGGAACCGTCGCCTCGTGCACCTGGGCGCCCGGAAAGGCGCGCACGCGCTCGCGCGCTCGCTGGACGGCGCTGCGGCTGGTGTCCAGCGCCGTCAAACTAGCCGACCGGGCCGCGAGGTCGCGGGTGAGTAGTCCCACCGAACAGCCGATCTCGAGGGTGTTCTCGAAGGTGTCCCGAGGCAGCACCGCAAGGGTGATGCCCCGCTTGCGGCGCTCGTAGTGGCTATCGAGGTATTTCCACGGGTCTTGCTCGGTGGCGTGGAGCTGCTCGAACACTGATTCGGTCCGCGTGACCAGAAAGGTTTCGAATTCGCGTTCGAAGTGCTCCAGGACCCCGGTCCCAAGCAGTACCTCGTCTCCTGGTTGGTCCGAAAGCGCCGCCGTCTGGCTGGCGTGGACTCTTGCTGCGGAGCGTTTGAGTTCTTGTTCGTTCCTGGAGAGCTGCACAACGTTCAGCTCATCCCAGAGGTCCTCGAGCGCTTCAGGTACACCCCAGTGCCACAACCAGATCGGGTATTCCAGCAGCGGCCATCCACGCTCCCGGCTGAATATTGCCGCCGCGGCGCCGACCGCCTCGTGATCGGGGTGCCCGTCGAGCCTCCACGGGGAGATGAGCAGGGTTCGCCGGAGCGGTTCTTCCTCAAGCACGGGACGAAGCGCCTCCCTGACGGCGTCCGGGCTGAGCCCGCCATCAGGCAAGCCCAAGAAATGCAGGCGTCCAGCCGGGGCCAGGAGCATCATGGCTGACTCCATCTCTACGCGACGTACCTCCGCGAGTCGTTCCCGGGAATGGGTGCTCGATTGCGGATGGGACGCCTCGCCGTCCGAGGCGACTACGATATCGAGCTCCACGCCGGCGACGGCCAGCCGCGCAAGCAGCCCACCGGCACCGAGTGTTTCGTCGTCCGGGTGTGCGGCCAGGAGAACCGCCCGTTCCGGGAGCCTGCCGTCGAAGAGCGACTCCACCGCCAGTTGCCGGGTGGCT